>JAUXBK010000100.1 GCA_030619405.1 Sedimenticola sp.
ATGGGTTTTCTGCAGTAGGTTCTCTATTCTCGGACAGGCTCCTAGTACAGCAAACGCTAAGTCCCTACGAACATAATGTAGGTTGGGTTAGGCGCGCATGTCACTGATATTTCAGGTTATCACATACATATGAGCGCGCCGTAACCCGACACCCTGATACCTCGTACTTAACATTTGCTGTACTAGCCATTTAAAAACGAAACGTACCGATTCCGTCCCCGGACTTCCCCAGGTCGAATATCGAGAAGCCCTTGATGCCAGTAAATCTAAGCAAGGAAAAGGTTCAGCCAGCGACTTTTGAGCTTAAAGCGGATACCTTTACTCTGCCGCTCCTGCGATTGCTTTCCACCGATATGGATACGGTGGCGAAACAACTTGCTGAAAAACTGAATCAGGCGCCGGACTTTTTTCGCAACACGCCGATTGTAATCGATCTGAAGGAGGTTGCGGATCAAGAGAGCGGAGTAGATTTCGCATTGCTGGTGGGTTTACTGCGAGGTCACGGTATGGTTCCGATCGGTGTCCGTGGTGGAAACGAGGTCCATAATGATGCTGCCAATACCTTGGAGTTGGCGATACTTTCCGAGGGCCAGGCCCGAAAAACGGCGTCAGCAAAACCCTCGACTCAGCCGGCAGCCCCGAAAAAAAACCAGGTTAAATCGGAATCTCCTGGAGGTTCCTTGCTGATCACACGCCCGGTACGCTCCGGTCAGCGGATCTATGCGTCGGGTGGTGATCTCGTAATCATGGCACCCGTCAGTTCCGGCGCGGAAGTAATGGCCGATGGTCATATCCACGTCTATGGCGTCTTGCGTGGAAGGGCGCTGGCGGGTGTGAGAGGAAACCGGGAGTGCCGGATCTTTTGCAAGAATCTGCAGGCAGAACTTGTTTCGGTGGCGGGGCACTACCGCATCAGCGAGAATCTGGATGCCGCAATAAGAGGCAAGCCGGTTCATATATATCTGAAAGATCAATCACTTAAAATCGATGAAATATGATGTTCGGCACATAGGCAGGACTGTATACGTTTCCTGGATCGAGGAGGAAAAACTGTGGCAAGAATCATTGTTGTAACTTCAGGAAAGGGGGGTGTGGGAAAAACCACCACCAGCGCCTCGATCGCCATGGGACTGGCCAAGAAAGGCCATCGCTCAGCGGTCATCGATTTCGATGTGGGTCTGCGCAACCTGGATCTGATTATGGGCTGCGAACGCCGGGTCGTGTATGATTTTGTCAACGTGATCAACGGCGAGGCCAACCTCAATCAGGCGCTGATCCGTGACAGGAGGAGCGATAATCTCTATGTGCTGCCAGCCTCACAGACCCGGGACAAACTGGCCTTGACGCAGGAGGGCGTGGGTCGTGTGTTTGAGGAGTTGTCCGAGGATTTTGATTATATCGTATGCGACTCGCCGGCCGGCATCGAGCATGGCGCTACCATGGCTATGTATTTCGCCGACGACGCCATTGTGGTGACCAATCCCGAGATCGCGTCGGTACGGGATTCGGACCGCATGCTGGGAATATTGGCAAGTAAATCGCGCCGTGCCGAAAACAACGAAGAACCCATCAGGGAATATCTGTTGCTGTCACGCTATTCACCGGAGCGCGTCGAGCAGGGCGAGATGCTGCATGTGGAAGACGTCCAGGAGATCCTCGCTCTCGAGCTGTTAGGTGTGGTGCCTGAATCCAAAACGGTCCTGACGGCGTCGAACTCCGGAATACCTGTAATTCTCGATCAGGAGGGCGATGCAGGTAAGGCCTATAGGGATGCGGTAGAGCGGTATCTTGGAGAGGAGCTGCCTCACCGCTTTATCGAAGTACAAAAGAAAGGCCTGTTTGGCCGGTTATTCGGGGGATGATCAATGGGTTTGTTGGACTATTTTCGCACAGCCCGTAAAAGCAGTGCAGCGGTCGCTAAGGAGCGGCTGCAGATCCTGGTATCGCATGATCGTATCGATATCGATAAACCTTCCTACCTGCCCAAGATGCAAAAGGAACTGATAGCGGTGATCCGAAAGTATGTGGATATCGATCAGGATGCCGTTTCCATCAGACTGGAGCAGAAGGGCAATCGTGAGATACTGGAATTGAATGTCGTACTACCGGACTAACGTTGATTTATTTCGTCGTAACACTTATAGATCCCCGTCCCGTTTGGCAAACGATTTTTCTGCGTAGATGCAAGGATCATGACTGCACACTTATATCCTGAAGCCATGTTCCGCCCCCTCAGGCCACTTCACGGGAGTTTGATGGCACTCGTCGGACCTGTCGTTTCATCAGTTCCACGATCGCATATATCCCGAAGTGCCGGTTGGGGGAGAGGTGCTCATCCAGGTTCAGGCGGGTAAAGAAATCTTCCATGTCCAGCTGCTCGATCTGTTCCGGCGTTCTCCCAGAGGTGAGCTGAATCAGCAGGGCCAGTACCCCCTTGATGATGCTGGTGTCACAGTCGCCGCTGAAACGAATCCGCCCGGGGTTTGCAGGGTCACGCTGGGCCTTTACCCAGACCTGACTCATACACCCTTTGACCTTGTTCTCTTCGACCTTCTCCGATGCCGGCATGGCCGGCAACTGCTCGCCCAGCTCGATCAGATACTGATAGCGTTGATCCCAATCTCCCAGCAGCTCGAAGATGTCGGCGATCTCATTCAGGCTGGTCACGATATGCTTCACGGCTCCGCTATACACTAAAGGATTCGCCGCATCCGCACATCTCCTTGACATTAGGATTGCGGAATTCAAAGCCCTGATTGATGGCATTGGTCTTGACATAGTCGACCTCGATACCATCCAGCTGCTCCATGCTCTGTTGGTCGATCACCACCTTGATCCCCTGGGCTTCCAGCACCAGGTCGTCGTCACTGATCTCATCGGCGTAGTCGACCACATAGGCAAAGCCGGTGCAGCCGGACTTGCGTGTTCCCAGGCGCAGCCCGAGGCCGTGTCCACGCTGCTTCAACATATTTCCGATATGTCGGGCTGCGTTTTCAGTCAGCTGTATTTCCATTTTCGATCCTCCTCTCTTACAGTAGGCCCATGATGAGTTTTGCTTCGTCACTCATCCGGTCCTGGCCCCAGGGTGGATTCCAGACCAGAGTCACCTGGGCATCATGGACCCCGGGAACGGCCCTGATCGTTGCCTCCACCTGGCCCGGCAGGGTGCCTGCCACCGGGCAGGCGGGGGCAGTCAGGGTCATCTCCACCTCCACATTGGCACGATCATCGATCCGAATGGCATAGATCAGCCCGAGGTCGTAGACGTTGACTGGAATCTCCGGGTCGTAGACGTGGCGGACAGCGTCGATGATCTGCTGTTCCAGCGGCAGGCTCGGGGCGATGCCTTCTCGGGCTGGAACGGTTCCCGCGTCAGGGGCTGTGGGTGTGATGTGCCTGTTCATTCTGCCGTTTCTGGCGTGATCACCCGGTCCAGGGTGTCCGCCAGCCTGTCTGTGATGTGTTTGCGCAACGGCTCCAGGGTGATATCGTCCAGGATTTCACCGGCAAAGCCCAGGCACAACATGCGCTGTGCCATCATTTCGTCGATACCTCGTGAGCGCAGATAGAAGAGCTGCTGCGGGTCGATCTGCCCGATGGTGGTTCCGTGGCTGCACTTCACATCATCCGCATAGATCTCCAGCTGAGGCTTGGTGTCGACTTCAGCGCTGCGGCTCAACATCAGATTGTGGTTGCTCAGGTGGGCATCTGTCTTCTGGGCCTGCCTCTCCACCCGAATGTGGCCATCGAACACCGCCCGCCCTTTGCCGTAGACGATACCTTTGAAGCATTCGCGGCTGGTGCAGCCCGGAACGCGGTGGCGGACTTTGAGGTGGAAATCGTTCAACTGCCGGTCACCTGCGGTATAGAGGCCGCTCAGGGTGCATTTGCCGCCCTGGCCGCCAAAATCAACGTTGTAGTCGGTCCGGGACCAGGCGGCGCCAAAGGCCACGGTGGTGCCATCGTAGTGGCCCTGGCCTGCCAGGGAGAGGTACAGGCTGCTCAGGTGGAATGCCTCCCGGCTCTCGTCCTGCAGTCGGTAGTGGGTAAGGGAGGCGTGGTCGTGGACGGAGACTTCGGTGAGACCATTATTAAAATAGCGGGGATCGGCGTCACTGATGTAGCGTTCCGCCAGGGTGGCGCTGGCGCCGGACTCCAGGACGAACAGGTTCCGAGGTTGTATAACGATCGGTCCCTGCCGACCGGAACTGAGGTGGATCACCTCGATCGGGCGCTCCAGCTCGATCTCCTCGCTGATGTGGAGGAATGCCCCGTCATTCGACAGGGCCGTATTGAGTGCGGTAAACACATGCTCGGTATGATTGGCGGTCTGGCCGAACCAGGTGGAGAGTAGCCCGGGGTCGGTACTGAGGGCGGCCCGCAGGCTGCCCAGATTCACGCCGTCGGGCAGGTTTCCGATGCGGGAGAGGCGGGGCACGTAGCGTCCGTCGATGAACACCAGCCGGTGGCTGTCGAATGTAGGCAACAGCCAGTCGCTGATGTCCGGTAACGGGCTGGCGGCTACTTCGTCCGATGCCAGCGTGAACTGGCGGCCGAGCAGGCCCTGGACGTCAGTATAACGCCACGCCTCCTGTCGGCGGTCCAGCACAGGCAGCTCGGTGACCGCTGTTCTGGCGGTGTCCCTGGCCCGATGCAGCCAGGGGAGATCCCCGCCCGGCAGATCGGGTGGCTGCTGTGCGAGCAGTTGCTGGAGCCAGCTGCGCTGTTGATCGAGGGTTATCATGCGGCCTCTCCCTCCAGGATCCAGCCGTAGCCCTTCCGTTCCAGCTCCAGTGCCAGCTCCCTGCCGCCGGAGCGTACGATACGGCCGGCGGACAGCACATGCACCTGGTCCGGTTGTATATAGTCCAGCAGCCGTTGATAGTGGGTGATAAGGATGATGGAGCGATCCGGGCCGCGCATTGCGTTCACGCCGTCGGCGACGATGCGCAGGGCATCGATGTCGAGGCCGGAATCGGTTTCGTCCAGGATGGCGAGCCGGGGCTCGAGCATGGCCATCTGCAGAATCTCGTTGCGTTTCTTCTCGCCGCCGGAAAAGCCGGCGTTGACGTTGCGCTTGAGCAGTTTCTCGTCAAGGTTGACACTTTCTGCCCGCTCCCTGACCCGCTGCATGAAAGTGACCGCGTCCAGCTCGGGTTCATCCCGGGCGCGGCGGACCGCATTCACCGATTCCCGCATGAAGGTCATGTTGTTGACGCCCGGCAACTCCACCGGATACTGCATGGCCAGGAACAGCCCGGCATGGGCACGCTCCTCGGTCTCCATCGAGAGCAGATCCCTGCCGTCGAACAGCACTTCGCCACCGCTGACCCGGTAGCCATCCCGGCCTGCCAGCACATGGGAGAGGGTGCTCTTGCCGGAGCCGTTGGGCCCCATGATGGCGTGCACCTCGCCCTCCCCGATCTCGAGATCGAGTCCGCGCAGGATGGTCTTGTCGTCGATCTCGACCTGCAGATTCTTGATTGAAAGCATAATTTATTCTCCTAACCGACCGCGCCTTCGAGGGTGATGCTCAACAGCTTTTGCGCTTCGACCGCAAACTCCATCGGCAACTCCTTGAAGACCTCTTTGCAGAAACCATTGACGATCATCGACACCGCATTCTCTTCGGAGAGTCCGCGTTGCCGGCAGTAGAACAGCTGGTCCTCACTGATTTTGGACGTGGTGGCCTCATGCTCCACCCTGGCCGTCGGGTTGCGCACCTCTATATAGGGGAAGGTGTGCGCCCCGCACCGGTCGCCCAGCAGCAGGGAATCGCACTGGGTATGGTTGCGGGCGTTCTCGGCCCGGGGTGCCATGCGTACCAGGCCGCGGTAGGTGTTCTGGCTGCGGCCGCCGGAAACCCCCTTGGAGACGATGGTGCTGCGGGTGTTGCGGCCGATATGGATCATCTTGGTACCGGTGTCCGCCTGCTGCATGCCACGGGTAACGGCGACGGAGTAGAACTCCCCGACGGAGTCATCGCCGCGCAGGATGCAGCTGGGGTATTTCCAGGTGATGGCGGAACCGGTCTCCACCTGGGTCCAGGAGATGTGGGAGCGGTCGCCACGGCAATCCCCCCGTTTGGTCACGAAGTTGTAGATGCCGCCGCGCCCCTGTTCGTCACCCGGGTACCAGTTCTGCACCGTGGCGTATTTGATCTTTGCATCCTGCATGGCAATCAGTTCGACTACGGCGGCATGCAGCTGGTTCTCGTCACGCATGGGAGCGGTACACCCTTCCAGATAGCTGACCTGGCTCCTCTCTTCGGCGATGATCAAGGTGCGCTCGAACTGGCCGGTCCTCGCCTCGTTGATGCGGAAGTAGGTCGACAGCTCCATCGGGCAGCGCACGCCCTTGGGGATATAGACGAAGGTGCCGTCGCTGAATACCGCCGCATTGAGGCAGGCGAAGTAGTTGTCGGTGTGGGGTACCACCTTGCCGAGGTATTGCTTGACCAGTTCCGGGTACTCGCGAACCGCTTCCGACATGGCGCAGAAGACCACACCGGCTTCGGCCAGGGTTGCACGGAAGGTGGTGGCAACCGATACGCTGTCGAATACCGCATCCACCGCCACCCCCGCCAGCGCTTTCTGCTCTTCCAGGGGGATGCCCAGCTTGTTGTAGGTCTCCAGCAGCTCCGGATCCACCTCATCCAGGCTGTTGGGTCCATCCGTCTTTTTCCTGGGTGCCGAATAATACGAAATCGACTGGAAGTCGATGGGTGGGTGGTGCAGGTGGGCCCACTCCGGTTCTTCCAGTGAGAGCCAGTGCCGGTAGGCCTTCAGCCGGGACTCCAGCAGCCATTCCGGCTCTTTTTTCTTGCTGGAGATCATACGGATGGTTGCTTCACTCAGGCCGGCCGGAATCGTGTCCGACTGGATATCGGTGACGAAGCCATGCTGATACCCGGAGGAGATCAGGTCATCAACGGTTTCTTGAGTCGAGCTCATCTTCTTGCTAATCTCCCGATTAATACTTGAGTAAAATACTATGGAATTAATAATGGGCCGGTTGGCGAAGGAATTCAATCCTGCAAAAATAGTGGTATTGCGGTCTGACTGACAGGGCTGAGAGGATTATGGACAGAAAGGTACTGGAGCGAATGCTGGCGCAGGGCAATGACAGCGCCATGCTGAGATACACCCTGGGCACCCTGCTGTTGAAGGAGGGGCTGACCACGGATGCCATTGCCCATCTGGAACAGGGTCTGGCCCAGGATGCCAGTCACTCGGCCAGCTGGAAGGCCTATGCCAAGGCCCTGGCAGGCGAGGGACGCATCAGTAGCGCGATCAAGGCTTACGAGTCGGGTATCGAGATCGCTGAGCAGCGGGGAGATATCCAGGCTGCCAAGGAGATGCGGGTGTTTCTGAAGCGGCTGAAGGCACAGGGGTAGCTAAAAAGTTACCCTTGCTGCAAGGTGCGTCAGAGGCAGCTGAGCAGCCGTTCCCAGGCGGCAGTCAGTTTCTCCCTGGGCGTATAGAAGTGTGGGGAGAAACGGATACCACCACCCCGGGCGGCGCAGATCACACCCTGTGCCATCAGCTTTCGATAGACCGCGTCCGGGTCCGCATGATCCGGTCGAAAGGTGACGATACCGGAGCGGCGCGACGGTTCCGGACCCGACAGCAAGGTGACCCGGTCACGGTCCGACGCGATCAGCCCCAGGAGCAGATCCGTTGCCTGGATGATGCGCCGTTCGATGTTCGCCACCCCCACTTCCTCGATCAGGCTCAGGCTGGCGGAGAGGCCGTGGATACCGAGCATGTTGGGGCTGCCGCACTCGAAGCGGGTCCCGGTAGGGGAGGGTGACCAGTCAGGGTTGTCGAATTCACCTGGTTTCTCCACCATGTGCCAGCCATACTGATGCAGCCGCAGGGACTCCCTGATCGCCTGCCGGCTGTAGAAGAGGGCGATCCCCTCTGGGCCCAGCATCCACTTGTGGCCATCCGCTACCACGAAATCCGCCTGCACCGCCTGCACATCGAAGGGTAGGGCGCCGAGACTCTGGATAGCGTCGATACAGTAGAGTATCCCGTTCTCGTGACAGAACGCGCCGATGGTTTCCAGCTCGATGCGCAGACCTGAGGCGTACTGTACCGAACTGGTGGAGAGCAGCCGGGTACGGTCATCGCAGCGGGCCAGCAGGGCGGCTTCCGGTGATTCACCGGCACCGATATTCACCAGCCGTGTCTCGACACCAAGACGTGCCAGTGATTCCCATACGATCCGGTTGGAGGGAAACTCCTGGCGAAAGGTGACCAGATTGTCGCCGGGTCTCCAGTCGATACCGTAGGCGATCACCGACAGCCCCTCTGAAGTGTTCTTCAACAGCGATATGTCCGTTACGGACGGTGCGTTGATCAGTCTTGCCAGCTGACCCCTGAGCCGGGTTTCAACCTCCAGCCACCGTGGGTAGTGGGCGGCTCCCTGGTGGAGATTCTCCCGGGCAAACCGTTCGATAGCCCAGGTGGTACGCAATGGCCAGGGGGCGACAGCCGCATGATTGAGATAGATCAGGGATGGATCGAGGGGAAACTCTTCCTGCATGGTTTTTCTGACTCCGGTCAGGGGCTGCAGCCAGCTGAACATCGATAATAAACCTGGCGAACTGGAATCTTGCAACAAGAGAGACAAAGATTATACCCGTTTGGCGATGGAACCTGGAGCTGTGCTTTCGACTATTTCGAGGCCAGATTCAGTGAACGCCCGGACCCTGGGGAGCGCGCCTATCTCAAAAGGCTGCCTACTTCATTTAATCTGCCCGATGAGGCGGTCGACCGGCTGATCGAGGTGGGGGGCCTGATTTTACGCAACAACCGTACCTTTCGTGAACTGTTAAAAACGCGTGAGATATGACAGACTCACCCCGCCTTTAATCTTAAAGTCCGGATGTTAGCCACGGGCTTTCTATCCATCTACTCATCACATAAGGAGAAGTTGAATGTCTTTGACCAAACGTTCCGCCGCCGAATTCATCGGCACTTTCTGGCTGGTACTCGGCGGCTGCGGCAGTGCCGTCCTGGCGGCCGGGTTCCCGGAGGTAGGCATCGGCCTGCTGGGGGTATCCCTCGCATTCGGACTGACCGTGCTCACCATGGTCTACGCCATCGGCCACATCTC
>JAUXBK010000119.1 GCA_030619405.1 Sedimenticola sp.
TGACACGACAGGAGATCTCCAGGCTATTCGAAGAAATGGAAGGGCTCCACTATCTGATGACCGCACTAATGTATGGTACCGGGATGCGGCTTATGGAATGTGTGCGCCTACGGATACAGGATGTGGATTTTGGCTATCGAGAGATCATCGTGCGCGACGGTAAAGGGCGCAAAGATCGCAGATTGCCACTACCGAAGAAATTGACCGCGCCCATCAAAGAGCAGATGGAGACCGTCCGGAGCCTGCATCAAGCGGATCTCGACAGCGGTTTTGGTGAGGTCTATCTGCCCTATGCATTGGCAAAAAAGTACCCCAATGCGCCCAAAGAGTGGGGCTGGCAGTACCTGTTTCCCAGCAGACGCCTGTCGGTGAACCCCCGGAGTGGCAAGACACGAAGGCATCACATCCATGAAAACGGGATCCAGAAAGCGATAAAGAAATCAGCGGCGCAAGCCGGTATCACCAAACGGGTTAACTGTCATTGTATGAGACACAGTTTTGCAACCCACCTCTTAGAGGCCGGTTACGATATTCGAACGGTGCAGGAATTACTCGGGCATGCGGATGTGTCGACCACCATGATCTATACGCATGTACTCAATCGGGGTGGTAAGGGGGTGGTCAGCCCGCTGGATGATTTTTGATGTGGGAAGGCAGGGTCACGCCTGCTCCAGCTCAACCAGCGTGCCACAGAAGTCTTTCGGGTGGAGGAACAGCACCGGTTTGCCGTGGGCGCCGATGCGTGGGCGCCCATTACCCAGGACCCTCGCCCCGAGCGCCGTCAGATGGGCTGCAGCCGTCTCGATGTCCTCCACTTCGTAGCAGAGGTGGTGCATGCCGCCAGCGGGATTCTTTTCCAGAAAACGGCCGATCGGCGACTGTTCGCCGAGCGGCTGCAGCAGCTCTATCCGGGTGTTGGGCAGCTCCACGAACACGACAGTGACCCCGTGCTCCGGCAATATCACTGGTTCCGATACCTCCGCCCCCAGCGTATCCCGGTAGATGCTGACTGCTGCATCGAGATCGGGAACGGCAATGGCGACATGGTTCAACTTTCCTATCATTTCTACTTTCTCAGAAAACGATCCAGCAGTTCGCCCGCAGCCCGGGGCGGAGGCAAGGTGCCGGCAGTCACTGCCTGCTCCAGCTCCGGCAGCCGTGCCCTAATGGTCGGGTCCTTGCGGAATCGGGCCAGCAGGTTGGCCGTTATCTCTGACCACATCCAAGACCGGGCCTGGCCGGCACGCCGCTCCTGAAACTCGCCGCTGTCGAGCAGCGTCTGCCGGTACTGCTCGATCAGCGACCAGACCTCGGGGATACCCTCCCCGCTCAGGGCGGAACAGCTCTTGACCGGTACTTCCCAGTTGCGGGTACGCGGGTGGATCAGGTGCAAGGCCATACGGTAGTCTGCCACCGAATGGCGCGCCGCTGCCGCCAGCTCCCCATCCGCTTTGTTCACCAGGATCAGATCCGCCAGCTCGATGATACCGCGCTTGATCCCCTGCAGTTCATCACCCCCGCCGGGCTGCAGCAGCAGCAGGAACATGTCGGTCATCCCTTCCACCTCGGTCTCTGACTGCCCGACCCCCACTGTCTCTACGAAGATCACCGCGAATCCCGCCGCCTCGCACAACAGCATGCTTTCCCGGGTACGTCGGGCCACGCCCCCCAGGTTGCAGCCCGTGGGCGAGGGGCGGATGAACGCCTCCCGGCGGTGCCCCAACTCCTGCATACGGGTCTTATCCCCGAGGATGGAGCCACCGCTGAGGCTGGAAGAGGGGTCCACCGCCAGCACTGCCAGCGACTGCCCCTGGTCCAGCACATGATTTCCCAGGGCCTCGATAAAGGTGGATTTACCCACACCGGGCGCGCCGGAGATGCCAACCCGAACCGACTCCCTGGTTGCCGGCATCAGCTGCTCCAGCAGCGCCTGCGCCTGACGGCGGTGATCATCCCGGCTCGACTCCACCAGGGTGATGGCACGGGCCAGGGCCCGCCGGCTGCCGGCCAGAACACCGTCGGCGAGGCTGTCCAGATCAACCGGCACAATACGGAAAACGTTCGGGTTTCAGCCACACATGAACGCGAATAGACGCAAAATTCATAACCGTTTCCGCTGCCAGCAGTTTCCGGGCATCCGTTGTAGATACACTGCCATACTCGGAAATCTGCACTTGCAGATATTTGCGTCTATTCGCGTTCATTCGCTGCTAATAATCCATTCTAAAAAGAGCCCGGCTATTCGAATTCGAGAATCACCTGATCCACCGTCAGACTCTCGCCCGGCCCTGCCGCCACCCGGGCCACCACCGCATCCTGCTCGGCCCGCAGCACGTTCTCCATCTTCATCGCCTCCACCACTGCCAGCTCTTCACCGGCCACCACCTTCTGGCCTGGTTCCACAGCGACCTTCACCAGCAACCCCGGCATCGGTGACAACAGGAAACGTGAGAGGTCCGGGGCCATCTTCTCCGGCATCAGGGCGTAGAGCTCCGCTGCCCGCGCCGTCATCACCAGCGCCCGGATCTCCGCCCCGTGATAGGCCAGGTGGTACCAGAGACCCTCCCGCTCCACCTGGAAACAGACCGTCTCTCCATCGATGGTGGCATGGAACAGGGGCTGGCCAGAACGCCAGTCGGTGTCCAGGCAGTAATCTCTTCCCTGGTACTCCAGACGGTAGCCGGCCTCTCCCGGGTGGACCTGCAGATGGTGCATCTGCCCATCGATCAGCACCACCCAATCGTTGTGCACGATCCGCTCATGCCCGGGCAGCTGACCGCTGATCCGGGCGGCTCGGTCCATGTAGCAACGATGGACCGCCGCCGCCACCAGTACCGGCTTGGCCGGATCCTCCTGGGGGACGTGCTCCGGGAAGAAGCCATCCGGATACTCCTCGGCGATGAAACCAGTAGTGATGCGCCCCTCCCGGAAGCGGGGGTGGGCCACTACGGCGTTGAGAAAACCGATATTGTGGCGAACCCCGTGGATATAGTACTCGTCCAGCGCCTGGCGCATGCGGTCGATGGCCTGGTCGCGATCCGCCCCGTGGGTGATCAGCTTGGCGATCATCGGGTCGTAGTAGATGGAGACCTCGCCACCCTCGTAGACGCCGGTGTCCACCCGAATCTCAGATTCATCCCCGGCCGGTGGCCGGTAACGGACCAGCCGGCCGGTGGAAGGCAAAAAATTGCGGAACGGGTCTTCCGCATAGACCCGGCACTCCAGCGCCCAGCCATCCAGCCTCACATCCGCCTGGGTCAGGGGCAGCTTCTCCCCCGCTGCTACCCGCAGCATCAACTCCACCAGATCGAGGCCGGTGGTCATTTCGGTCACCGGGTGCTCCACCTGAAGCCGGGTGTTCATCTCCAGGAAGTAGAAGTTGTGGTCGGCATCGACGATGAACTCCACCGTGCCGGCGGAGCGGTACTGCACCGCGCTGGCCAGCGCCACCGCCTGCTCCCCCATGGCGCGGCGGGTCGACCGGTCCAGGAAGGGTGATGGTGCCTCCTCCACCACCTTCTGGTTGCGACGCTGGATGGAGCATTCACGCTCGTTCAGATAGATAGTGTTGCCGAAGCCGTCCGCCATCACCTGGATCTCGATGTGGCGCGGCTGCTGTATGTACTTCTCGATCAGGATCCGGCCATCGCCGAAGCTGGAGAGTGCCTCGTTGGTGGCCCGCTCGAACCCCTCACGGCACTCTACATCGTTCCAGGCCACCCGCATCCCCTTGCCACCCCCCCCGGCCGAGGCCTTGAGCATCACCGGGTAGCCAACCTCCGCTGCCACCGCCACCGCCTGCTCCGCATCCCGGATCACGCCGGCAAAGCCAGGGATGGTATTGACCCCTGCCTCCGCCGCCAGCTTTTTAGAGGCGATCTTGTCCCCCATACTGACGATGGCGTGGGGGGCCGGCCCGATGAACCGGATCCCCTCCCGTTCCAACGCCTCACAGAAATCCGCGTTCTCCGACAGGAAACCATATCCCGGGTGCACCGCCTCCGCACCGCTCTCCCGGCACGCCTGGATGATGCGCTCCATCACCAGGTAGCTCTCGCTGGACGGGGCGGCACCAATATGCACCGCCTCATCCGCCAGTTGCACATGCAGTGCATCCCGGTCCGCGTCCGAGTAGACCGCGACCGTCTGGATACCCATCCGCCGGGCTGTCTTCATCACCCGGCAAGCGATCTCCCCCCGGTTTGCTATCAATATTTTTTTAAACATGCTGCCTCGGTCTCTGTCCGTTCAATGCCTGCTATGCAATCCCATATGTGGGAAAACGGTGTGGCTATCCAACTCAAACTCGTCACCACGAAGCGCACGAAGAGATCTTTTTTCAGGTTTTCCTTCGTGTTCTTCGTGCGCTTCGTGGTGACCTTCTTTCTGCATCTGGTAACGCTGGTGCGCGTGTCTGCCCCGCTCTCTGATTTACTCTACAACGGAATGTTGCCGTGCTTGCGCCAGGGATTCTCCAGTTTCTTATCTTTCAGCATAGCCAGGGAGCGGCAGATCCGTTTGCGCGTGCTGTGGGGCATGATTACGTCATCGATAAAGCCGCGGTGGCCGGCAACGAAGGGATTGGCGAACTTGGCCCGGTATTCGGCAGTGCGCTGCTCGATCTTCTGGTGGTCACCGATGTCATGACGGAAGATGATCTCAACCGCCCCTTTGGGGCCCATCACCGCGATCTCGGCCGAGGGCCATGCCAGGTTGACGTCGCCGCGCAGGTGCTTGGAGCTCATCACGTCGTAGGCACCGCCATAGGCCTTGCGGGTGATCAGAGTCACCTTGGGTACCGTCGCCTCGGCGTAGGCGTAGAGCAGCTTGGCACCATGCTTGATGATTCCCCCGAACTCCTGGGAGGTGCCGGGCAGAAAGCCGGGGACATCGACGAAGGTGATGAGGGGGATATTGAAGGCATCACAGAAGCGAACGAAGCGGGCCGCTTTTTTAGAGGAATCGATGTCCAGGCAGCCAGCCAGCACCAGCGGCTGGTTGGCGACGATGCCCACCGTCGAGCCCTGCATGCGCGCGAAACCGACCAGAATGTTACCGGCATAGTCGGGCTGTATCTCGAAAAAGTCGCCATTATCCACCACTTTGAGGATCAGCTCCTTCATATCGTAGGGGCGATTGTCGTCGTCGGGTATCAGGCTGTCCAGGGAGATCTCGACCCGTCCTGCCGGATCCTCGTTGGGCCAAACCGGAGGCTTTTCCCGGTTGCTGGCGGGTAGAAAGTTGACGAAACGGCGCAGCATCAGCAGCGCCTCCACGTCGTTCTCGAACGCCAGATCGGCCACCCCGGATCGGCTGGTGTGGGTTACAGCGCCACCCAATTCCTCTGCGGTAACCTCTTCGTGGGTCACTGTCTTCACCACATCCGGGCCGGTGACGAACATGTAAGAGGTATCCTTTACCATAAAGATAAAGTCAGTCATGGAGGGCGAGTAAACCGCACCGCCGGCGCAGGGGCCCATGATCATGGAGATCTGGGGGATGACGCCGGAGGCCAGGACGTTGAGCTGAAACACGTCCGCGTAACCGGCCAGGGCATCCACCCCCTCCTGGATCCGCGCACCGCCAGAGTCGTTCAGCCCGATCAGGGGCGCCCCTACCTTGACCGCATGCTCCATCACCTTGCAGATCTTCTTCGCATGGGCCTCGGAGAGGGAACCACCGAACACACTGAAGTCCTGGCTGAAGACGAACACCAGGCGCCCGTTGACGGTACCGTAGCCGGTCACCACCCCGTCCCCGGGCACGTTCTCTTCGGCCATACCGAAGTCGTTGCAGCGGTGCTCCACGAACATATCCCACTCTTCGAAACTGTCCGGATCGAGAAACAGCTCGATCCGTTCCCGGGCCGTCAGTTTGCCCTTGGCGTGCTGGCGCTCGATCCGCCGCTGGCCGCCACCCAGCCGCGCCGCCTCCCGCTTCTCCTCGAGCTGACGAATGATCTCCTGCATCTCTACTCCCTCATTTTGTTTTCTGTCTGTTGCTGAAACTCAGCTGAACGGTTTTCGCCGCTCCCGGGTCAGCTTCAACACCTCCGACGCCGCCAGCGGGATGTTGGTGCCCGGGCCGTAGATCGCCGCCACCCCCGCCCGACGCAGCATCTCATAGTCCTGGGGCGGAATCACGCCGCCACAGACCACCAGGATATCCCCTGCCCCCTCTCTCTTCAGTGCCTCGATCAACTCCGGCACCAGGGTCTTGTGGCCAGCGGCGAGGGAGGAGACACCTACCACATGGACGTCATTCTCCGCCGCCTGGCGGGCCGCCTCCTCCGGGGTCTGGAACAAGGGGCCGATATCTACGTCGAAGCCTAGATCCGCGAAGGCCGTGGCGATCACCTTGGCGCCCCGGTCGTGGCCATCCTGCCCCAGCTTGACCACCAGCATGCGCGGTCGGCGCCCCTCCTCTTCGGCAAACCGCTCCACCTCTTTCCGGATCATCTCGAATCCCTCGTCCCCCGCGTAGGCCGAGCCGTAGACCCCGGAGATGGAGCGGGTCACCGCCCGGTGGCGGCTGTAGACCCTCTCCAGTGCATCCGAGATCTCGCCCACGGTGGCCCGCTCACCGGCGGCCGTCACCGCCAGCGCCAGCAGGTTGCCCGTCCCCTCCCTGGCCGCCCGGGTCAAGGCCGCCAAGGCGGCCCGGCAGGCCGTTTCGTCACGCCGGAAACGCAGCTGCTGCAGCCGCCGGACCTGGGCTTCCCGGACCGCCGTGTTGTCGATATCGAGCACGTCGATCTCCGGCTCCTCCTCCGACTGGTATCGATTCACCCCGACGATCACCTCTTCTCCCCGGTCGATGCGCGCCTGGCGCAGCGCCGCCGCCTCCTCGATCCGCAGCTTGGGCAGGCCGGAGGCCACCGCCCGGGTCATGCCGCCCATCTCCTCCACCTCGTCGATCAGCGCCCGCGCCGCCTCAACCATGGAGTGGGTGAGCCGCTCGACGTAGTAGGAACCGGCCAACGGGTCCACCACATGGGTGATCCCGGTCTCCTCCTGCAGCACCAGCTGGGTGTTACGGGCGATGCGGGCGGAAAAATCGGTCGGCAGGGCCAGCGCCTCGTCGAAGGCGTTGCTGTGCAGGGACTGGGTGCCCCCCAGTACCCCGGCCAGCGCCTCCACCGTGGTGCGGATGATGTTGTTGTAGGGGTCCTGGCTGGTGAGGCTGACACCGGAGGTCTGGCAGTGGGTGCGCAGCATCAGTGACTTGGGGTTGGCAGGGTGGAACAGCCGTTCCATCAAGTCCGACCAGAGCAGGCGCGCCGCCCGTAGCTTGGCTACCTCCATGAAGAAGTTCATGCCCAGGGCGAAGAAGAAGGAGAGCCGGGGCGCGAACTGGTCCACTTTCAATCCGGTCGCCAGTGCCGCCCGTACATACTCGATACCATCCGCCAGGGTGTAGGCCAGCTCCTGGACGCAGGTCGCACCCGCCTCCTGCATGTGGTAACCAGAGATGGAGATGGGGTTGAAGCGAGGCATCTTCCCAGCGGTGTAGCCGATAATGTCGGCGACGATACGCATCGAGGGTTCGGGCGGGTAGATGTAGGTGTTGCGCACCATGAACTCTTTCAGGATGTCGTTCTGCAGGGTACCCGCCAGCTGCTCTGGTACCACCCCCTGCTCCTCCGCAGCGACGATGTACATCGCCATCACCGGCAGCACCGCGCCGTTCATGGTCATGGAGACGGAAACCCGACCCAGCGGTATGCCATCGAACAGAATCTTCATATCCTCCACTGAATCGATGGCCACTCCCGCCTTGCCGACATCCCCCACCACCCGGGGGTGATCCGAGTCGTAGCCCCGGTGGGTGGCAAGATCGAAGGCCACCGAGAGCCCCTGCTGCCCCGCCGCCAGATTGCGCCGGTAGAAGGCATTGGACTCCTCGGCAGTGGAGAAACCGGCATACTGGCGTACGGTCCAGGGGTGATTGGTGTACATGGTGGCCCGGGGGCCGCGCACAAATGGCGAAAAGCCCGGCAGGCTGGCGCAGTGCGCCAGCCCCTCCAGATCCGCCGCCGTGTAGAGCGGCTTCACCCCGATCCCCTCCGGTGTCTCCCAGATCA
>JAUXBK010000217.1 GCA_030619405.1 Sedimenticola sp.
ATTCAAGGCGTGCCAAGGGGCGCATACTCGTTGTATGTAACCCTTGGCACAACGCAGAAGACGGAGGCATAGACAAGCAAGGCTGGTATCTTAATTTTTGGAGGTTGCCTAAGGGCTCGCGCAACTAAAGACTTCCCATTTTGGAACGTCAACCCATCCCATCACCCGGTCATTGGTGCGGGTGACTGGGGGGGACTCCGGACCCCGAGGACCAGGAGGTGGTGAAGCAGCGCTTCGTCGGAGTACGTCAGCGGTCTGTTTTCCTCTTCTTTTTCGCCTTGTGCTCACCTTTTCTCTTTTTTCCGGGCTGCTCCAGTCGTGAGATGGCGAGGCGCTGACCGCATACCCAGGCCTTCCTGAGGTCCTGAAACACCTCGTTCGGCATGCCTGTGGGCAGGTCGACCAGACTGAAATCCGTGTGGATATCGATATGCCCGATGTGCTGGGCATCCAGTCCCGCCTCATTGGCGATGGCGCCGACGATATTGCCAGGCTTGACGTCGTGCTGGTGTCCCACTTCGATACGAAACCGCTCCATACCCTTGGGGGGGCGGTTCTGTGGCTTGCGCTGACGCGACTCACTCCGTTGTTCGCGCTGTTTTGGCTCAGCTCTGGGGCGGGTGGGCCTCTCTTTTTCCGGCTTCAGCAGCAGCGCCCGGTCACCGATGGATAGCTTGGCCAGCGCCGCGGCGATCTCCAGCGCCGGTACGTCGTGCTCCTGCTGGAACTGTTCCACCAGGCTCTGCATGAAATCCAGCTCACCGGCGGCCAGGGTGTCGCTGATGCTCTGCTTGAAATCGGCGATCCTTTTGTTGTTGACCATCTCGGTCGTGGGCAGCTCCAGCGGCACGATCTTTTGCCGTGTGGCCTTTTCGATGGCGCTGAGCATCCGCCGCTCCCGGGGTGCGACAAACAGGATGGCGTCGCCCTGGCGGCCGGCCCGGCCGGTGCGGCCGATGCGGTGAATATAGGCCTCGGTGTCATAGGGGATGTCGTAATTGACCACGAGGCTGATACGTTCCACGTCCAGCCCCCGCGCCGCTACGTCGGTGGCCACCAGGATATCCAGTGAGCCCTGTTTCAGGCGCTCGATCATCTGCTCCCGCTGTTTCTGCGCCATATCGCCGTTCAGTGCCGCCGCCGCGTACCCTCTCGCCTCCAGCCGTTCGGCCAGTTCCGCTGTGGCAGTCTTGGTCCGTACGAACATGAGCAGGGCGTCGAACGGCTCCACCTCCAGGATCCGGGTCAAGGCGTCGAGTTTGTGCAGGCCACTGACCAGCCAGTAGCGCTGGCGAATGGTCTCGGCGGTGGCGGTGCGGGTCTTGATGGCGATCTCCTGCGGGTCGTGCAGGTGACGTCGTGCGATGCGCTGGATCTGCTTAGGCATGGTCGCCGAGAAGAGTGCGATCTGACGCCGCTCCGGCGTCTGCTCCAGGATCCACTCGACATCGTCGATGAACCCCATGCGCAGCATCTCATCCCCCTCATCCAGCACCAGCGCCTGCAGGGTACCCAGCTTGAGCGTGCCCTTGCGCATGTGGTCCATCACCCGGCCCGGGGTCCCGACCACCACATGCACACCCCTCTTCAGCTGCCGTATCTGCCCGGCATAATCCTGACCACCGTAGACCGGCAGGACGTGGAACCCCTTGATATGGGAGGCGTAACGATGAAACGCCTCTGCCACCTGAATCGCCAGTTCGCGGGTCGGGGTGAGGACCATCACCTGCACCTGCTGGCGGTCGATGGCGAGTCGTGACAGCAGGGGCAGAGCAAAGGCGGCGGTCTTGCCGGTGCCGGTAGGGGCGTGCCCCAGCAGATCCAGGCCCTTCAGCAGATGTGGGATGGCCTGGGCCTGGATCGGGGAGGGGGTTTCGTACCCAACCTCATCGAGTGCCTTCAATAATGGATCAGGTAGATTCAGATCACGGAAGCTGGAAACAGAGAGATTGACATCGGACATCGGAGGTACCTGGTGAGCAGACGAGACGCGGTCATGGGCGTGGCTGGGCCATGCAGTATAATGCCAAGCCCAATAATTACACTACGGTTTCTCTGGCGTTTTTTGCATCGGGCCTGGATATGCTGCCCCCGACTTGCCGGGTGAGCCTCTGCATCTGTGGTTTTGAGAGTAGCGGAGTACTTTGTGGTATTTTGAACTAGGTCGAAGCCTTTCCACGCGACGGCTACAGAGGGAAACCGGAAAGATGAAAACACTGCAGGAGTGGCCGGGAACAGTGATGGAGTTTGTGCCCGCGCTGGTGGTCGTCGCGATGGTCGTGGTCCTGGTCCAGCTGGTTCACTGGTTGATTCGCGTCCGGCAGCGCAAAAAGCACGAACTCGATCCTTTTCCGGCACAGGTCGTCACCCTGGTCGCGGTACTGATCGCCGCCGTTGGTGTGGTGCTGGTGCTGCCGATCGAGAACGCCACCCGCAGTCAGTTGTTCGCTCTGCTGGGGTTGGTGCTGACCGCGATAATCGCTTTTTCATCTACCACCTTTGCCTCCAACGTACTGGCCGGTCTCGTGATCCGTTCCAGCCGGCACCTGCGTCCGGGGTATTTTGTCTTGCATGATGGCGACCTGGGACGGATCACTGAGATCGGCCTGATCCAGACCGAGTTGCAGACCCGGCACCGGAATTTCACTTATCTGCCCAACACCACACTCCTGTCCGAAAAGGTGACAGTGGTCAATCCTGACGCCACGGTCGTTTCGGCAGAGGTGTCGCTGGGCTACGATGTGCGCCACACGGATATCGACAGGCTGCTGGTGGCCGCGGCAGAGAAGATCGGTCTCGAGGAGCCCTACGTCCGGGTTCGGGGGCTGGGCGATTTCTCGGTGAGCTACCGTGTCTACGGCCTGCTGCGGGAGGTGAAGCTGTTGATTACGGCACGTTCGGATCTGTACAAGGCGATACTGGACAGCCTGCATGGAGCGGGGATCGAGATCGTATCCCCCGGTTTCATGAATCAGCGGGTATTACCGGCAGACAAGGTATTCATACCCAGGCCTGTGGTGGAGAAGGTGGGTAAGATACCGGAGGAGATGGAGAACTCCCCGGAGAAGCTGATCTTCGACAAGGCGGAACAGGCGGAGCGTCTCGAGAGTCTAAAGGATGAGCGGACGCAGCTGATCGAAGCGGTAAAGGAGCTGGAAAGGAGCGAGGAAAAACTGGAGGGGGACGCAAAGGTGCAGGCAGAGCGCGAGATCGTCCGACACAATAAGCGGATCGAAGTGCTGGAGTCGATCCTGCGCCGTGAACAGAAGGAGCAGTAATTTCTCGATCAATCCAGGCAAGAATCTAAAATGTAGGGTGTATCAAGCGGAGCGGATACACCAGGCTACGGAGCGTTGGTGGATCCGTCGCTGCGCTCCTTGATCCTGCAAGTGCTCACACTCACATAGCACAAGCTCTTGATCCGTATAGCGATATTTGCTCCCTCGGAAATCACAATAAGGATTCCACTGGGTCGCAAATTCGCTCTACGAATCAATATCTTGCACTCTGTAAGCACGATCACTTGCAGGCTCTAGGTTGAACTTCTATCCGGTGATCAGCCGGCGAGATTCTTCGCAACGAAATCCCAGTTGATCAGATTCCAGATCTGTTCCAGATATTTGGGGCGGGCATTGCGGTAATCGATGTAGTAGGCGTGCTCCCAGACGTCGATGGTCAGCAGCGGGGTCTTGCCGTCGGTCATCGGGTTGGCCGCATTGGAGGTGTTGACGATCTCCAGGCCACCATCGCTGTTCTTCACCAGCCAGGTCCAGCCGGAACCGAAGTTGGTGGCAGCAGAGGTGGAGAACTTCTTCTTGAATTCGTCGAAAGAGCCGAAGGCGCTGTCGATGGCGGCGGCCAGATCGCCGGTGGGTGCGCCATCGCCGTTGGGGCTCAGGCAGTTCCAGTAGAAGCTGTGGTTCCAGACCTGGGCGCCGTTGTTGAAGATGCCACCGGAGGCCTTCTTGATGATCTCTTCCAGGGAGGCGTTCTCGAACTCGGTGCCCGGGATCAGGTTGTTCAGGTTGGTGACGTAGGTCTGATGGTGCTTGCCGTAGTGGTACTCCAGGGTCTCTTCCGAGATGGTGGGTGCCAGGGCGTTCTTCGCATACGGCAGAGCGGGTAATTCATGGGCCATGGGTGTTTTTCTCCTCACTTGTTATCAGGGCGGCAGGGACAATAACCTACCAGTTTCCTCAGTAAATATAGGCGCATTCTAAATCCCGCGGGTGCCCTTTGCAAGGGGCATCTCAGGCCCTTAGGCAACCTCCAAAAATTAAGATACCAGCCTTGCTTGTCTATGCCTCCGTCTTCTGCGTTGTGCCAAGGGTTACATACAACGAGTATGCGCCCCTTGGCACGCCTTGAATACG
>JAUXBK010000218.1 GCA_030619405.1 Sedimenticola sp.
ACTCAAAATGGATTCCCCTCGCGACGACCGCCATGGATGGCGGAAGTGCCGGTTTTGCAGGAGCAATAAACCGGCCGGTTCCTATTCTCGGACAGGCTCCTGGTTACGTCCTCAGAAGAAGAGCCCATCCAGCGGGGAAGAGGCGGAGGCGTAGCGTTTCGCCGGCATTCGCCCCGCCAGGAAGGCCTCGCGCCCGGCCTCGATCGCCTTGCGCATGGCGGATGCCATGAGGATGGGATCCCGGGCTGCGGCGATGGCGGTGTTCATCAATACCCCGTCGCATCCCAATTCCATGGCCACGGCGGCGTCCGAGGCAGTGCCCACGCCGGCGTCCACCAGTATCGGGACCTTTGCATTCTCCACGATGGTCAGAATGTTCAGCTTGTTACGTATCCCGAGTCCCGATCCGATCGGTGCCGCCAGTGGCATCACCGCGACACAGCCGATCTGTTCCAGCTCCCGGGCGATGATCGGGTCGTCGCTGGTGTAGACCATGACGTCGAAGCCGTCCTTCACCAGCTCTTCCGCCGCCTTCAGGGTGGCCATGGTATCCGGGAACAGGGTCTTCTCGTCCCCCAGCACCTCCAGCTTGACCAGGTTGTGGCCGTCGAGCAGTTCCCGGGCCAGCTTGCAGGTGCGCACGGCGGTCTTTACATCGTAGCAGCCGGCGGTGTTGGGCAGGATGGTGTAGCGCTCCGGGGGCAGCGCCTCGAGGATGTTGGGCTCATCACTGTTCTGGCCGATATTGGTTCGGCGCACCGCGATGGTGACGATCTCGGCCCCGCTGGCCTCGATGGCGGCGCGGGTCTGTGCCATATCTTTATATTTGCCGGTACCCACCAGCAGGCGGGACTGGAATGGCTTACCGGCGATGGTGAAGGTGTCTTTAGTGAATTCGGACATGGTCTGCTCTAACTCTGGTTACTGGTTTGGTGTGGAGATCCGGGTTCGTCGTTCATCCACCCCCGATGGCCTGGACGACCTCTATCCGGTCGCCTGGGGCGAAGTGTTGCTGTTGGAAACTGCTGCGCGGGATCAGCTCCTCGTTCACCTCGATGGCGAAACGCTGATTGCCCAGATCAAGCAGTTCGATCAGGTTGCTCAGGCTGGAATGGTCTGGAATCTGACGTTCAGAGCCGTTGACGAAGATCTGCATCTGGGCCTGCCACGGTTGCGTGTTAAGTGGATCGAATAGGGATATATTCCAAAGGGATTCTACACTAAACTGATGCAGTCAGGGGTAAAAGGACGATTGGGGGACGCATTGAATCAGTGGACAGAAGACCTG
Organism: Sedimenticola sp.; assembly: GCA_030619405.1. Lineage (GTDB taxonomy): Bacteria > Pseudomonadota > Gammaproteobacteria > Chromatiales > Chromatiaceae > JAUXBK01. Next base: position 1,289 of record JAUXBK010000218.1, read on the forward strand.
ATTTCGGTCGAGAGCGCACGCACTCTGGACGGGCTGTTCGTGCAGCGGGTGCACCGTTCCGGTGAACGGGTGGCCTACCGGTACTACGACCGCGGAACCAAGGCGTGGCAGGAGCTTACCTGGAATCAGGTGGCGGCAGAAGTGGCACGTTGGCAGGACGCCCTCGCCAGCGAGGATCTGCACCCGGGGGACCGGGCCGCGATATTGCTCAGAAACGGCCCGGAGTGGGTGATCTTCGATCAGGCAGCGATGGGGATGGGGCTGGTACTGGTCCCACTCTACACCGACGACCGTCCTGACAACGTCGCCTACATACTCAAGGATGCAGCGGTCAAACTGCTGCTGGTCCAGGACCTGGGGCGCTGGAAACGGCTGACGCCGGCCGTCAGTGAAGATGGCTGCCTGCAGCGGGTGCTGGTATCAGATCCGGGCAAGGATTCGAAAGAGGCGATCGAGGGCGATGAGCGGCTTCGGTCGGTCGTCTCCTGGCTGCCGGCAAAAGGTTCCCCGTTGCGCCGTCGCAACGGGGACCCCCATCAACTCGCTTCCATCGTCTATACGTCGGGCACCACCGGCCGCCCCAAGGGGGTGATGCTGAGCCACTACAACATGCTGTCGGTGGCCCACGGCGCCCTGACCGTCGTGGACTGCTACAAGGAGGATGTTTTTCTCTCCTTCCTGCCCCTCTCCCATACCCTGGAGCGGACCGCCGGTTACTACCTGCCGGTGATGACCGGCGCCACCGTGGCCTACTCCCGCTCGGTGGGCCAGCTGGCCCAGGATCTGCAAATCATCCAGCCGACGGTGATGATCGCCGTCCCCCGTATCTTCGAGCGGGTCTATGGCCGGCTGAAAGACCAGCTTACCTCCAAGTCCAAGATCAGCCGTGGGCTGTTCGAGATGGCGGTCTGTGTTGGCTGGCAGCGTTTCCTGTACCGTCAGGGGCGCGGCCGCTGGCACAGCTCGCTGCTGTTGTGGCCGCTGCTGCGACGGCTGGTGGCCAGCAAGATCATCGAGCGCCTCGGCGGTCGTCTGCGCGCTGCCATCAGTGGCGGGGCGCCCCTGTCGCCGGATATCGCCAAGGTATTCATCGGCCTGGATGTCCCGATCCTGCAGGGGTATGGACTGACCGAGACCAGCCCGGTCATCAGTGTCAACTCGCTGAACGACAACGAGCCATCGAGTGTGGGGATCCCGCTGCACGGGGTCGAGGTGAAGGTGGGAGAGAACGATGAACTGCTGGTGAAGAGCCCGGGCGTCATGATGGGTTACTGGAACAACCACGCAGCGACCAGCCAGATGATCGATTCCGACGGCTGGCTGCACACCGGCGATCAGGCCCGGATCGAGCGTAACCATATCTACATCACCGGCCGGATCAAGGATATCCTGGTACTCTCCAACGGGGAGAAGGTATCACCGGCGGACATGGAACTGGCCATCGCGCTCGACCCGTTGGTGGGGCAGGTGATGGTGGTGGGGGAGGGGCGGCCCTTCCTCACCGCGCTGGTGGTAGTGGACGGCGATTTCTGGCCTGGCCTGGCTCAGGAGTGCGGGCTGGACCCGATGGCGCTCGAAAGCCTGCGCAACGGCAAGGTGCAGTCGCTGCTGTTGTCCCATATCAAGGATGCGCTGCGCGACTTCCCCGGTTACGCCAAGATCCGCAAGGTGACCCTGTTGCTGGAGCCCTGGACGGTGGACAACGGATTGCTCACCCCGACCATGAAGGTCAAGCGCATCCGGGTGCTGGAACACCATGCAAAAGAGGTGGATGCCATGTATGCCGAGGGACCGGCGGCGGGTGACCGGCGTTAAAAACTCGTTTTTGACCTAAATCAGGTCTTCCCGAGCCCTGAGTGGTGATAATTCCGGATTCCCGAAATGAGCTGATTGGAGAAGAGAGTCGTGGACTATTGTGTACTCATTCAAGCGAATGACAAACAGATGATTGGCGCACTGTTGGCGGAGTACGCTGTGCGGCGCAACTCGAAACACAACGACAAGTTCGATGTCCGCATCATGAGTTATGACGATTTTCCCTTCATGCACGCGCGTGAGGGTGAAGAGTTTCTGCGGGCGGGTGGAAAGCGGGTCTGGGTGCGTGATGACCTGCAATCCTTTACCCCCACCCGCTTTCTGCCACCCCAGTTGATGGGCTACAAAGGGCGCGCGCTAGTGATCGACCCGGACGTATTCGCACTCGGAGACGTCTGGGAACTCTTCTCCCGGGATATGGAAGGGAAGGCGATCATGTGCCGCAAGAAGGGCGGCCGCAAGGCGAAACGGGGTTGCCTGGCCACCAGCGTCATGCTGCTGGACTGCGAAAAACTGACCCATTGGAAGGTGGAGGAGCAGTTCAACGCCATGTTCGAGGGCAAGCGGGACTACATGAAGTGGGTCTGTCTGCAGTACGAAGATCTCAACACCATCGGTTTCTTCGAGCCGGAGTGGAACGACTTCGATCATCTGACCGAAAAGACCAAGATGCTGCATACTACCAAGCGCAAGCATCAGCCCTGGAAGACGGGGTTGAGAATCGATTACCGGCCGGCGGATTCTTTCCAGCTGTTCCCGCCCCGTCACTGGCTGGACCGTGCGCGACGTGCGCTGTTCGGTGACTACGGGCTGCTGGGCAGATACAAGCAGCACCCGGATCCGAAGCAGGAGCAGTTTTTCTTCGGTCTGCTCAAGGAGTGCGTGGAGAAGGGCGTCATCACCGAAGAGCAGGTGCGGGATGAGATGGCCAAGGACCATGTGCGCCACGATGCGCTGGAGGTTCTGGAAAAGACCCCGCCGCTGCCCGCGGCGTGATTCAGAGGACAGAAGACAGAAGGCAGAGGACAGAATGTAGGGTGCGGTGAGCTTGCGAACCGCACCGGAGAGGGCAGCCAGCCCTGGGGATAAGGGCATACCGTTACCCATAACTCCACACGAAATAATTGCCTCACACGGAGGCACGGAGACACGGAGAAGGAAAAACAGTGAGTTGCATCACTATTCAAGATGCTGAGCCAGTGCAAGATGCTTTTCACTTGTGCCATATGCACTGGCCCGCTGTGAGAATGCAGCTTCGCACACACT
>JAUXBK010000203.1 GCA_030619405.1 Sedimenticola sp.
GGAGATGCGCCCCCCGCTGGAGATCCTGCTGGAGCGGGCACGGGTCCGGGAGGTGGCGCTGATCACCTCCCCCGGCGACACGCCCCTGGCGCTGCAGCAGCTTCTGCTGGAGGCGCGCTGGAACGTCTCCGGAATCAGCGTGGAGCGGCTCTCGGTGACGCGGCAGGAGACGGCGCTGGAGGCGAGCGGGCGGCTGACACCCGTGGGTGCCTATCCCCTGGCTATGGAGGCGGAGTTGCGGTACCAGCCGGAGGGGCTCCCGCTGATGAAGCTGCAGGGTCGCCTCTCGGGAGACCTGGAGCGACTGGAGGTGGCGCTGGGGGCGGATGGTGCATACGGGGCGCGCCTGGAGGGCCGTGTCGATGAGCTCCTCAATCGGTTGCGATGGCAGGCGAGCCTGGCTATCGACAGGCTCCCGGTGGAGCTCACGGGTGACCGGCTGCCGGCGGACCTGCTCTGGCAGATCGAGGCCACGGGCGACCTGGAGCAGCTGGATGCTGCCATCGACATACGGACGGCGGGCCCGGCTGCGCCTGAGGGAGAGGCGGCCGGGGCATCGGTGAAACTGACCACATCACTCCGGTTCGACACCCTGGAATTCGACGCAAAGGGTGGCTGGCAGAACCTGCGCTGGCCCTTGACCGGCACGGTGGCGGCACGCAGCAGGCTGGCCAGTTTTACCCTGGCAGGTGACCCCGAGGACTACCGCTTCGAGTTGCAGGGGGAGCTGACCGGTGTGGAGATTCCGCCGGGCCGCTGGTCCATCACCGGACACGGTGGGCTGCAACAGCTGGTGCTCACAGCCATAGAGGGCGAGACCCTGGGTGGCAGACTCAGCGCCGATGCCAGGGTGGCCTGGGCACCCGCGCTGATGTGGCAGCTGAAGCTGGACGCCAGGGGTATCGACCCGGGGCGTTCCTGGCCGGAGTGGCCCGGGCAGCTGGATTTGACCCTGGGCGCCAGAGGTTCGGAACAGAAGGGTGAATCCCGGATCGACCTGGCCGTGGACAAGCTGTCGGGCCAGTTGCGGGGGTATCCAGTGGAGGGGAACGGCCGTTTCGCAATGGATGGAGGGCGCATGCGCTTCGACCGGGTCGAACTCCACAGCGGCAGCGCCTGGCTGCAGGCCAACGGCACCCTCGCCCCCGGCTGGGATCTGGCGTGGGCGTTCGAGGTCCCGGATCTGGCCGAACTGCTGCCTGACGGGACGGGGGAGATGCGGGGCAGGGGGAGGCTCCAGGGGAAGGGTGAGATACCGGTCGTAGAAGGCACGCTGGAGGGGAAGGCGATTGCCTGGCGCGCATCGAGTCTGCGGCAGCTGAAGGCGACTCTTTCTCTCGATCCGGAGCCGAGCCGGGTTTCCCGGATGGTGCTCGAGGCAGAGGGTCTGGTCTCCGCCGGCCAGCGGATCGATGCCGCCTCCCTGGTGGTGTCCGGTCCCCTGGAGGATCACCTGATCCGCATCCGTGTCGATTACCCACGGGGCCGCCTGGAACTGGAGGCCCCCGGGGCATTTCATCCGGACCGGAAGCGCTGGCAGGGAAAGATCGGGCAACTGGAGCTGAGAGAGCGGGCAATCGGGGTCTGGCGATTGCAGCAGCCTGCCGCCCTGAGCGTCGATGCTAAGGCACTGGCGCTGGCGCCCCTTTGTCTCCGGCAGGGGGGCGCCGCCGTCTGCACGGAGGCGGCGTGGACCCCCGCTTCCGGCACTCTCTCTGCGACCCTGCGCGGTTTCTCCCTGGAACACTTGAGGCCTCTGCTGCCGGCGGACCTGACCCGGCTGGAAGGGGTGCTGGAGGCGGACCTGAAGGTGGATCTGGACCCGCTGCCGACGGCCAGCCTCCGGCTCCACCTGGAGCCTGGAGAGATCAGCTACCAGGTCGACGCCGGTCACCTGGTTCATCTGCAGCACCGTGGCGGACGGGTCGATGCAGAGCTGGGCCGGGAACGGCTGACGGCCCGCTGGGAGCTGGCGGTGGGTGATTCGGGTGCATCCGGGGAGCTGGACATCCCCCGCCGGCCACTGGAGCAGACCCTCACCCGGGCGCCCCTGACAGGGTCGGCCCGGTTCCAGATCAGACAGCTGGGGCTGCTGGCCGCCCTGGTGCCGCAGCTGCAGGAGACCCAGGGCATCATCGAAGGCAGTTTGACCCTCGCGGGCGTAGTCGGTGCGCCGGTGGCCAAGGGTCGTATCAACCTGAATATGAAGCAGGCGCAGCTCCCGGTCACCGGGATCACGTTTCGGGAGATAGAGTTGCACCTCACAGGAGATGGCAGCGAGCGTCTGCGGATCAGCGGCGGCCTGAGCTCCGGGCCTGGGCGGCTGGAGGTGGAGGGTTACCTGAGCCTGGACCGACAGCGGGGCTGGCCGGCGGTCGTGACCATCCGTGGGGAGCGCTTTCAGGCCGTCGACCTGCCGGACATCCGGGTGCTGGTATCACCGGATATCCGGCTGGAGCACGGCAGCAACGGGGTGAAACTGACCGGTACGCTGCGGGTGCCGGAGGCTCGAGTGGTGCTCGACTGGATCCCCAGCAGCGCCCGCAAGCTCTCGCCCGACGTGGTCATCGTCGCTGCCGATAAAACGGGCAAGGCAGGTGGCAGTGCTCTCCCCATCTACGCACGGGTCACTGTAGAACTGGGAAAAAAGGTTCACTTCCGTGGCTTTGGCCTGAACGCCGACCTTGATGGCAGGCTGACCGCTTCCAGTGAGCCGGGTCGACTTCTGGTCGGTAATGGCGAACTGGGTATCGTTCATGGCTCGTTCCGCGCACTGGGCCAGGAGCTCAATATCGAGCGGGGCCGGCTCCATTACGCCGGTGGTCCCCTGAACAACCCGGGGCTGGATATCAAGGCAAGCCGTGACCTGGACGACATCACGGTGGGTGTGAGGATCACGGGAACTGCAAGAAAACCGAAGTTCATTGGATTTTCCTCGAATCCGAACCTGACCGAGACGGATGCCCTCAGTCTGCTGCTGACTGGCCACGTCAAAGGTGAGGGCAGTGCCTCCAACACCCGGGCCTACATCGGTGCCAATCTGACCGACAAGTTTTCAGTAGGGACCAGAACCAGCATTGAAAGCGACCAGAAAGAGTTTGTCGGCCGGTACCGGCTGAGCCGCCGCTGGAGTATCGAGACCACCACCAGTGCGGACAAGAGCGGGGCGGAAGTGGTCTATACCATCGAACTGGAGTAGATCTGCGCCGGCGCTTTTTTTGTTGCAGGTGGAGAGAATTCTGGAACGGTTCGTTAATCATAACGAATCGTTACAATGATTCGTTACGTCAAAGGCGGGATAGATTGGAAAATTATTAAGCATTACAAAGCGTTATATGTTGGCATGCCTTCTGCAGTGTATCAGGTACATACACAGCTGGTGCAATGACAGGCAGGAGCCAACAATGACCAACCTCGCTTTAGCAGAGAATGGATGGGATCAGCAACCCGTATCCAGAAGCAATGACCGGGAACACCTCTTCAATGAACTCTTCTCCCGCTACGAAACGGACCTGAGACGCTATGCTTACTGGCTCGCTGGAGACCGGCACATCGCGGAGGATCTGGTGCAGGAGGCGCTGCTGCGGGCCTGGAAATCGCTCGACAAGCTGCAGAATGTCAAGGCGGCCAAAGGCTGGTTACTGACCATCCTGCGCCGGGAGAATGCGCGCCGTTTCGAGCGTTACCAACCCCAGGAATCCAATATCCCGCTGGAAGAGCTGGGTAGCCGGGAAAAGAGCTACGACACCTCCACCGAGGCCTTCGTGCTGCGTCGTGCCATCGATGAACTGCCCGCAGAGTATCGGGAGCCCCTGGTCAAACAGGTGATCGAGGGTTATTCCCAGAAAGAGATCGCGACCCAGCTGGGCATCTCCTCCGCCGGTGTCGGCACCCGGCTGTTCCGTGCCCGCCGTAAGCTGCGTGATACCCTGGCGGCATGATCCCTTGGTTTTCCAACGACCATAGCGGACCCTCTCCCATGACCCGGCTGCTGATCGTCGAGGATGACCGTGCCCTGAGACAGATGCTGAGCTGGGAGCTGGAGGAACTGGGCTATGAAGTCACCGCCGCCGCCAGCTGCGGGGAGGCTTTCACGGCATCTGAAAGCAGCGATTTCGAGCTGGCCCTGCTCGATTACAATCTGCCGGATGGTGTAGGAACCAGCGTAATACGCCATCTACAGCACATTCACCCCGGTCTGCCGGTGGTACTCTGCAGCGGCCGCGATCTCAGTGAAGTTGCAACCGACGAGATCCGCCAGGGCGGTTGTCTCTTTATCTCGAAACCAGTCAAGGCATGGGCGTTGCACGCGCTTTTCAACAGGATCCTATCCAAAGGCGGCAAAGGGGACAGATTTATTTGAGCATCTTTTTTGCTGGCTGGTTGCCCAGTGCGCTAAGTTCAATACGGTGGCCGATTATTCGCTCGACTTCATCAATAAACATCTGATCTTCAATCAGTTGACCGTGCGTGCAACAATCGCCTGATCAAGTCGCATTCACCATCGGGAATCACACTGTGAATAAATCGTTTGTAGCGGTTCCAGTGCTCCGGTTGGATTTATCCCCGCGAGTGCGGGGAACATCTCATAGGTGTCCATGTCCCCCCGATCGAGAGCGGTTCATCCCCGCGGGTGCGGGGAACACTATGGTTGGCGCTGCATGCGTTGGTATCAGGGCGGTTCATCCCCGCGGGTGCGGGGAACACCTGGCGGGTCACCTTCTGCGTTTCACCTACGACGGTTCATCCCCGCGGGTGCGGGGAACACTCCGAGAAAGAAAC
>JAUXBK010000135.1 GCA_030619405.1 Sedimenticola sp.
CCCGGGGCGATCTGCTGAAACGGACCCTTCAGAACAAGGGAAAACGAGCGACTGTCGCAAGGGCAGAACGGCAGAGTGCACCCGTTCGAACCGGTGGTCAGCTGAGTACTGAAAACGGTCGCGGGCAGCAAGGTGCTCCCCTGAAGAAGGCCACGCTGGCAATGGGTGTGATGCGCTATATGTCATCTGCCAATACCGATGGCATAAAGAATGCCCGCAACATGATCGGTCGGATGAGTGACGACATGATCCAGAAACTGGTGAATACCAGGCGCTTCACCGTCATGGAACGGCGGGAGGTCGACCAGATCCTCGATGAAAAGGCCTTCGATGCGGTAGCGTCCGGTGGTGATATCGAAGAGCGGCTGCGGGAACTGGAGGGGGCCGATTACCTGATCCACGGTGAGGTGGCCAATTTCTATATAAAGACCGTCAGTAAGAGGGTCCCTTACCTGGACAGAATAGAGTCGAAGACGACCGGTACGGTAGAGGGTATGTGCCGCATCGTCGACGTGCACAGCGGCAGAGTGATCTCCGCCGAGAAGGTGCGTATCGATGAGGAAATCGATCTCCCTGAAGCCTATGTCGAGATCACCAGCAGGCTCATGGACCGGTACACCACCAAAGCGGTGTCTCAGATCGTGGCCAGACTTTTTCCGATCAAAGTCCTGGGCGCTTCCGCGGATGGGACCGTCTATCTCAACCGGGGGGTGGACGGGGGCTTGGAGAAAGGCACCCGCTTCGATGTGATGCGCTCGGGCGAGGAATTGATAGACCCAGATACCGGCCGCTCCTTCTTTTATTATTCGTGGTCGCAGACAGTTTTCTGAATACCTGAGTGGCGCGATGTTGCGTATAATCCAGCACCCATTCAAACCGATCCACGGGAACCATCGATCATGCCCAGCAAAGACCTGGAGACCTTTGAAAACCCGGAACCCTCGCGGGATTACACCATCCGCATCCGGGTCCCTGAGTTTACCTGTCTCTGCCCTAAGACCGGCCAGCCGGATTTCGCTGAAATGACCATCGAATATGTTGCAGACCAGCTCTGCGTCGAGCTCAAGGCATTGAAGAATTACATCTGGTCGTTCCGCAACGTGGGAACGTTCCATGAGGCGGTGACCAACCGGATACTGGATGACCTGGTGGCCGCCATCGCCCCGCGCTTCATGCGGCTGACCGCCGACTTCAATGTCCGCGGCGGCATCTACACCACGGTGGTGGCAGAGCATCGGGCCACCGGGTGGCAGTTACCGTCTCCCGTCGATCTGCCCTGACATTTTATAGCTGTCTGATCAAAGCTCATCCAGCAATTCCGTGATCTGCTGGCGGAGGGGATTACCGGGGTTTTCTTTGACTATCCGCTGCAGTACCGCCCGAGCCTCCTGATCCCTTCCAGCCTTGTGGAGTGCATAGCCAACGTGATAACCGATCTCGGGGTTGCTCGGCGCCAGTACCAGCGCCTCCTGGAGGATCGGCAGCCCCTTTTCATGGTAACCGTTGTTCACCAGTATCCAGCCGTAGGTGTCCGCCACTTCAGGACGCATCGGTTGCAGGCGATAGGCCGATTCACTCATCTGCTCTGCCCGCTTGTCCCCTTTCTCCTGATAGAGCCAGGCCAGGTTGTTGAGCACCATGACATTGTTGGGAACCGACTTCGAAACTTCTTCATACTGGCGGATCGCGTCGTCGTTTCGTTTCAGTGACAGCAGCATGCTGGCATAGATCGTCCGTGTGGCCGTATCACCCGGATTTTGTTTCAACCAGGTTTCGATTCGCCGGAGACCGTCGTCGGTCTTTCCTCGGGCCGCATCGATCTTGGCCAGCTGTATCGCCATCGCTGCCGTTGGCTGTATCGCGTAACCCTGACCGATGACTTCCGCCGCCTGATCAGTCTGACCTTTTGCGAGCAGTGCAGCACCTTCCAGCACATACCCTCTATTGCTCTTCGGGCGGCGCTTCTGCACCATTTTCGCGGTCTCCAGCACCGCATCGTTGTTACCGGCCTGAAGATCGAGAGCAGCAAGCATCAAAAGCGCCGGAACATAGTCGGGGTTGATCTGCAACGCCTGCCCCAGACTCTTCCTGGCGCCTTCCTTATCCTGTGTGGATATCCTGGCCCGTGCCAGCAACCCCAGGTTGGGTGCACTCTGGTTGAGGTCGACCAGACGTTCCAAGGTCCGCACCGCACTTCCGGGCTCGCCGGCAGCCAGCTGGGTGGCTCCCAGGGTGCGAAGTACCGGCTCCTGCCGAGGGAAAGAGGATGCCAGTTCATTCGCCGTACGCAACGCTTTGAGCGTTTCCCCATCCTTGAGAAAGGCCTGAGCCATCAGGAGCCCCGGCTTGCTTGAAGCGGGGTTCGCCGTCTGTGCCTTCTCCAGCCAACGGTACATGCCAGGGCGATCGCCCTGCTGTTCGGACACCAGTGCCATCCCGATCAGTGCACTGAGATTCTTCGGATCCTGCTGCAGCGCCTTTTCCAGATATCCCCGGGCACTCTCCAGGCGTTTTCCGGAAATCTCCATTCGTGCCAGATTGATGGCGGCGGTAACGAATCCGGGGTCGAGTTGCAGCGCTTTTTCAAACCGTTGCCTGGCCTTTTTCGACTCTCCCGCAGATTGATAGGCGAGGCCGGTGAGATTGAAGGCGATCGGGTTGTCCGGCATCCGCTGTTCCAGCGATTGCCCTGCCTTTATCGCCTGTTCGGTCTCCCCCTTCCGCAGATAAGAGAGCACCAGCAACACATCGGCCTGGATCATATCCTGACCCAGATCGACAGCGGAGCGAGCCTCGTCGACCGCCCCGCTGGCATCACCTTTGGCTAGAAGCCCGAGTGCCAGCTGTGTCCTCAAAGCTGCCAGATCAGGCGCCAACTCCACGGCCCTGGCAAGCATATCCGACCCCTCCTGGAAACGTCCCATCTTCAGATAAGTGTTGCCCAGCATAGCCAGCATCTGGGCATCATCGGGAGTCCCCTTTACAGCGGTCTCCAGTAGCGGGAGCGCCCGGTCAGGCTGACCCAGCTTCAATCTCGTTGCGGCCAACAGCTTGATGCTGGCGAGATCACCCGGCCTGGCGGAGTTGACCCGTGTCAGATAATCGTCCGCCACCGCATACTGGCCCTGAAAATATTTGACAGCACCGTAGATCAACTGGCTCTGAGTGTGGTTGGGCAGTAACTGCAGTACCTTCTGTACGCTCTCTTCGGCCGCATCGTATTTGCCTTGCTGAAAAGCGGAAACGGCCTTCAGATACAGCACGATAGGGCTATTGGGTACACGTTTCGACAACCGTTCTAGGTCCCTGTCTGCCGCCTCGAAATCTCTTTTCCCAAGATAGAGCGCTGTTCTTCCCAGCAGCGCCTGCAGGTTGGCCGGGTCGAGTTCCAGCGCCAGGTCGAAGTCGGCAAGTGCCTGTTCGGTCTGTTTCGACTGCCGCTCCAGCGCCCCTCTCAAGACCAGTGCCGGAACATTGTCCGGGTGTTTGCTCAAAACTCCGTTCAACAGGGCCAGCCCTTGTTCGCGGTCTCCGGTCGCCAGGGTCAGACGTGCCATACCCACCTCCGCCTCCTGGTGGTCTGGTTGTGCCGTCAACGCCTGTTGGAAGGATTCCCGCGCCTTCTCGAACTCCCGCTGGCTGAGGTAGGCCTTTCCCCTCAGGCTCAATACCGCTGCTTGAATCTCGCCCGGGAGTGTCGGGTCCGGCCGGATTTCATCGAGTATTTCGTTCAACTTGTTCTGCAGCAGATAGGCCTGACCCAATTCCACCAGCCAGCGCTCCGCGGGGGCTCGCAACTGTACCGCACGGCCGAACTCTTTCTCGGCGGCCGGCCCGTTTCCCTGCTCCAGGTAGATGCCTCCCAACAGCAAACGGGCCTCTGCATTGGCCGGATCTTCCTGCAGTGCATTCTTCAGCTGAATGACGGCAGCATTGGTATCACCCTTTTCGAGATAATTCTCCGCCTCGGAAAAATAACTCTGCGAGTCACCCGCCTGCGCCAGCGAAGCAAGGAAAAGCAGTGTCGAAAAAACAGCGATACCTGGTTTCATTACTGGGAATTGCTCCAAGTCAGGGGTTGATATTGAATTTACGCATCATATTATAGAGCGTGGGCCGCGTTATACCCAATATCTCAGCAGTATGGGACACGTTGTTTTCAGCGTAACTCAAGGCGCGGATGATTGCCCTGTGCTCCGCTATCTCACGCACCTGGCGCAGGTTGAACGGCTCTTTTTCCAGCTTCACAGTCTCCATTTCCAGATCCTGCTCCGTGATTTGGGTACCATCCGCCATGATAATCGCCCGTTTTATACGGTTTTCCAGCTCCCGCACATTGCCGGGCCACGCATACTGCTCGATCGATTCCAGTGCGAGTTGGGTAAAGCCTTTGATGGAGCGGTTCAACTGCTTGGCAAACTTCTGCAGAAACCAACGGGCCAGTACCACCGCATCACCCTGGCGCTCGCGCAACGCGGGAATTTTAATGGTCGCTTCATTGATCCGATAATAGAGATCCTCGCGAAATTCCCCTGCGGTGATCATATCGGGCAGGTTACGGTGGGTTGCACAGACGACACGTACGTCGACCGGGATCTCTTTTCTTCCACCAACCCGTTCGATCACCCGTTCCTGCAGGAAACGCAACAGCTTTGCCTGCAGGGACGGGGGCAAGTCACCCACTTCATCGAGAAACAGTATCCCTTCCTGCGCCGTCTCGATCTTTCCCAGCGTGGTCTTGGCAGCACCGGTGAATGCCCCTTTTTCATAGCCGAACAGTTCACTTTCCAGCAGGTTTTCCGGTATAGCTGCACAGTTGATTGCGACCATATTTTTGTTGCTGCGGGAACTCAGCGCGTGCAAAGCCTTGACCAGCACCTCTTTACCGGTGCCGCTTTCTCCCAGAATCAGGGTGGAAACGTCCGTGGGCGCCAGTTTCTCCACCATCCTGCAGACCTGAAGCATCTCCGGGCTGGTGGCAATAACGCCTGCAAGAGGTGACAACGTCTCCTGGGTGGCCAGTCGACGGTTTTCCTGCTCCAGCCCATGCAGTCGATGTGCCCGTTCCACCACCAGGGTCAGCAGATCCGGTTCGATCGGCTTCTCATAGAAATCGTAGGCGCCAAGACCGATTGCCCTTACTGCATTACTGACATCGTTGTGACCGGTTACCACGATTACCTTGGTATCCGGTGCCAGTGCGAGTATCTGTTCCAACGTGCTGAAACCTTCACTGACCCCTCCCGGGTCCGGTGGCAGTCCGAGGTCCAGTGTCACCACTGCCGGTTCCATGCGCCTGAGCTGGGTCAGTGCTGTTTCCCGATCCGTTGCCACCCCCACATCGTACCCTTCAAAGCTCCAGCGCAGCTGGCTTTGAAGTCCCGGGTCGTCTTCTACGATCAGTAATTTTTTTGTTGGCTCGTTCAACTGCCACTCCAACCTGTTTCTGTTCTGGGGAATTCAATCAAGCGTATCGGCCTCAGGCAGTAAAATCTTGAATATCGTACCTTTGCCCGGGGTACTCGAAACCAGTAACCTGCCACCAATGGCCTGGACGAACTCTTTTGACTCGTAGGCACCTATACCCATACCGGTCAAACCCTTGGTGGAATCGAAGGGACGGAACAGGCGTTCGCGGATAAACTGCTCGTCCATACCCGTGCCCGTATCCCTGACCTCCACCACCGCCTCACCATTCTCCAATCGCAGTGCCACCCGTACCTCACCCGAGTCTGCGGTTGCATCCTGAGCATTCTGTATCACATGACCAATGACCGCCTCCAGCCTGTCCGGGTCGGCATAGACCCGGATCTCTCCAGCATCGATTTCGAGAACGGGCAGAGGTCTTTGAGTCGACTTCGATGCCACTGCACTCTTCAGCAGACCACTCAATTCCACCCGTTTGCGCCGGTCATCAGGGGTAGCGCTGCGCAGATGGGCCATCAGCCTGTTCATCTTCTTGACCGCGTTGTCGATGGTCTGAATGGCGTCATCGATGAACTCCGGATTGTTCCGATGTCGCTCTGCGTTTCTTACCACCAGTGAAAGCTGGGCGATCAGGTTCTTGAGGTCGTGTACTACGAACGCGGAAAGCCGGTTGAATCCCTCGAACTGTTTTGCCTCTGCCAGCGCTTCCGCCGTCTTGTAGAGGGTGATGTAACTTGCCGCCTGACGGCCGGCCGTTTTCAGCAGGTCGAGATTCTCCCAGTTGAGCTTGATCCTGGCCCGGGGGTTGGTCAGCAGCACGAAACCGGTAACCTCTTCATCATGGATCAATGGCACCACCAGCCAGCCTCCCTCTATGGCCGTCAGCCACCCGGGAACTTCCAGCTCACCGTAGGGTTCCGGGCTGTTCTGGTAATCCTTCAGATTGACTATCCACTTTGTCTGTTTCAGAAAGGTGGTCAGGGAGGAGAGCCCCGGATCGCCCTCCACCTCAGGGAAGGGCTGATTTCGCTGGGCAGCCAATTGACAGCCACCTCTGTCCGAACAGAGCCAGAGTATCCCCCCGCCACTGTCGACGATCTCCCCCAGTGCCCAGATCACCCGCTCCAGCAACGGGGTATCCGTATCCTGACCCGTCAGCAGGCCTATCAGACGCAACCACTCTTCCCGGTAGTCGTAACGGTAGTTGAAAAAGTGCTTGTTGAAAAAGACCCGGGCCTGGGCCCTGACCTGCCCTGAAAACAGCAATGTTGTCAGCACCATGACGGCGGCAAACAGAAAGGTGATCTGCAGCACCGCGCCCCACTCGCCACCATACAGCTTTATGTAATAGCCGGCAAAGGCCATCAGCAGCATGTAGATGCCAGCGCTGAGGAGTGTGGTGGTGTGGAACACCACCCGTCTGGAGACGAAGAGATCGAGAGACCAGTCCGGATTCCGGACGGCAGAGACTGCCAGCAGGGGAACGATGAGGGTGTTTATTCCTCCTCGGGCATACCAGAGGTCGGCATCGATGCGTTTGAACAGAAGGGCGTCGGAAAAGAGATAGAAATCGAAGGCGAACATACCGCCCAGTCCGAGGCAGAGATACTTGATAGACCAGCGCTGTTCCGGCAGGGTATTGCGGTATACCTGCTCTATCATCATCATTCCAGCCACCGCCACCACGACCTGCCCCAGGTAGCGAAGATCCACAAAAATCACCAGGGGAACCAGGTCGTCCGGAAATA
>JAUXBK010000030.1 GCA_030619405.1 Sedimenticola sp.
CAACAGCAACAACCGAAGCAAAGACAAAACCGGGGCAGCGCCGTCCAGCTGCTACAGAAGTAGAATGTACAACTTAAACTTAGTGGATTATTGTCTTGACCCAGGGGTCCACTTTAGGTTTCATACGGCATCAGCATCTCATTGGGAGCGAGGTTGTAGTAAAGCGGCAGCGTGGTGCCATCCTCGATGCTGTCGGCGATGGAATACTTGTGCAGGTATCCCCTGTCATCCTCGCATCCGAAGGTCTTGAAGGTGCCGCGCCCGTAGGCCGTCTTGTCCACCGGGGTACCGGTAAAGCCAATGTAGCTGGCATTCGGCAGACCGGCCATCAGAAAGTTGCCGAGATCGCCACTGGTGGTACGGTGCGCCTCGTCGATCAGCACATAGATGTTCGTGCGCGTATTGAGATCCGCCGGCATGTCGCGGAACTTGTGGATCATGGTCACGATAATGCCACGGTAGTCATCGCGCAGCAGTTTGTTCAGCCGCCGGATGCTGCTGGCGTGTTCCAGGTTACCCAGCCCCAGCGCGGCCAGGTTCTTGAGCATCTGATCTTCCAGCTCGTTGCGGTCGATCATGAGGAGGACGGTCGGCTTGTCCGCCTCCGGCGCCCTGAACAGCATTTCCGCCGCCTTGATCATGGTGAAGGTCTTGCCGCTGCCCTGGGTATGCCACACGAGACCGCGGCTGCGGCCAGGATCGAGGGCGCGTGCGACAGTGGCGTCCACCGCGCCGGTCTGGTGCTGGCGCAGGATGTATTTGTTCAGCTCCTCGTCCTTCTCGGCAAAGACGATGTAGTCCTTCAGGAAGGCCAGAACCTGAGGGATGGCGCAGAAGCTCTTCACCTTGGCCTCCAGCTTGCCGACCTCCTCGTCCTTCCAGTTAAAGATATTGCGGCGCACCGTGTTCCAGCTCACCCCGTAGGAAAAGCCGATGGCGTCGGTGGCGGTAAAGAGCTGCTCCGGCACGAACAGCTCCGGCGTCTCACGATGGTAACGGCGGATCTGGTCCACCCCCAGGGCAATTGCCTCATCCTTATTGGCGTTCTTGCACTCGAT
The DNA here is from genome assembly GCA_030619405.1 of Sedimenticola sp. GTDB lineage: Bacteria > Pseudomonadota > Gammaproteobacteria > Chromatiales > Chromatiaceae > JAUXBK01. Next base: position 1,059 of record JAUXBK010000030.1, read on the forward strand.
CACCAGCACCGGGATGCCGTTGATGAGAAAGACGACATCCTCCCGCGTGCCATAGCGGCCGTTGTGAAAGGCCCACTCCTCGGTGACTTCGTAGACGTTGCGCGCCGGGTCGTCGTAATCGATCAGGATCAGGTCACGCTCGCGCTTCTCCTCGTGATCGAAGTACTTGCCCCGGTTGCGCAGGTGCTCGACGAATTCCCGGTTGCCGTAGATGTCGGAACTGCCCGAGCAAAGCGCCCTCGGCTTCGCCGTAGCGCGGGTTGAATTCCCGCACCTTGGCGTCGAGCAGTTCGTCGAAGAAGAGCGAGCGATTTTTAGCGCGGTCGGTAGGCGTCACGTCCGGATCAAACCCGCGCCGCTGTTCGGCTTGCTCGTGGGACACAAGAGTCCAACCGATTTCCTCAGCATATACGAGGATGCGGGCTTGGACGGTTTTGTGTTCACCAGGCTTCATTCTGGAAGATTCCAGGTTGAACATGCCGTAAATAACAAACCGCCCCGGCGAACCCGGTATGATTTTATTACGGCGGGACTAACTATGTAATTCTCCCCTTGCGGATACAGGTCGCGGAACGCCTCGACGGGTCTCGCATCGAGCTTGTCTGGATTGATCTTGCACTCAAGCACATCGACACGATCGCGCCCGCGCTTGATGACAAAATCCACCTCCCGGCGCGATTTGTCCTGCCAGTAGAAAATATTCTCATCGGCGAAACGGAAGCGTAATGTATCCAGCACCAGGTGTTCCCACAACAGGCCCCGGTCATCGTCTCGAATAGTGTCCCAGCCTTTTTCGAAAGTGACGAAGCCGGTGTCGAACGCATAACACTTGGGCCGGCTGACGATCTCGCGTTTGCCGCCACCATGAAAGGGACGCAACAGGTGCACTGCATGGGCGATCTGCATGGCCTCGATATGGGCCTTCACCGTAGGACGACTCATTTTGCTCAAATTCGCCAGTTGACTGTAATCCAGCTGTCCACCACTCTGACGCAGCAAAAGCCGGAACAGAGAGAGAAAGCCCTGGCGGTTACGGATACCGAACAGTTCCAGAATATCCCGCGCATAGAAACTATCGACCCATTCATTGAAAAATGAGAAATCCTTGCGTGTAGCCAGCAATGGCTCGGGTAATCCACCATGCAACAGGCGGTGATCCAGATCGCGCACGCCGAAGGGATCGACGCACTCCTCCCAGAGCACCGGACACAGGTGAATCGCCTGCTTGCGTCCGGTAAGCGAATCGCGAAACTTGCGGGTCGCCGCCAGGGTGGAAGAGCCGGTGGCCAGCACCTTGATATGGGGGTACTCGTCGGCGGCAATCTTCAGCAGGCGGCTGGGGTCATCGAGATGATGCACCTCATCAAGGATCAGCACGCTGTCCTTCGCCTGGCTGTCGAGGTACAGCTCCGGGTCCTCCAGCGCTCGCAAAGTGGAGGGCAAATCGCAGTTCATGTACACCGCACCAGGCAGCATTCGCGCCAGGGTCGTCTTGCCCACCCGGCGCACACCAGACAGCCAGACAATGGACCGCCGGGTCCAGGCCTGTTGAACTCGGTCCAGCCAGAGAGATCGTTTAATCATGTCACCATGTTATACATTTAGACGACTATATGTAAAGTATAATAACGGGTAAATCGCCAGGTGGCACGCAGAGATTTTGTGTCGAAAAGAAGGATTTAAACGTCACACCAAGCTAAATATGGATAATTTTTGATCACGTAGGATGCGGTGGGGCACGAACCGCATCATTCAGGTCGCTCCCCTACCTCCAAATTCTCATCCGCTTCACCTGCCCAAACCACCGGTAAATCTCCTCGCCGTACGTACGCATGAAAACTTGAATGCGGCAAATCCCTGACGCGGTCTACCCAACCATGTTTTACCGGATTCCAGTGAATGTAATCGACATGCTGTCGGTAATCACGGTCATCCCGAATCAGGTGTTCCCAATAACGACGCTGCCGGATTCCTCGCTCACCTCGTTTAATACGGCTTAGGGAGCGACGTTCACCGGTCGGGATGCCGCGCGAGAATCCTGCCTTGATCAGCGTCCAGCGGGTTTTGTAGTCTGCATCGCCTGGCGGCAGAGTCCAGATACAGTGCAAGTGATCCGGTAAGACGACCATTGCGTCAATTTCAAACGGGCGACCTTTTTTTATCTTACGAACAATCTGTCGGAGCAGATCAATACGCTCCACCAACAAATGATTGCCATGCCGTTCAGCGCAATTAACCGTAAAAAAGTACGTCGCACCTTGAACTTCTGCTCTGCGGTATTCGGTCATGCGTTTCGATTTTTGTTTGATAGCGTAGGATGTGGTGACGAAGGAACCACATCTGTTGCATGGTATTATCCTTCGATTGATGCGGTTCGAGCCTCACCACATCCTACGTCCTCTGCGGTATTCGGTCATGCGTTTCGATTTTTGTTTGATGGCGTAGGATGTGGTGACGAAGGAACCGCATCTGTTGCATGATGATAGCCTTTGGTTGATGCGGTTCGTACCTCACCACATCCTACGTACTCCTCAGTGTTGCGTTGAGAATTCAAGGTCTTGAACGCGGGTCTTCGCGGTCATCAGTTCATGCAGAAGGGTGCGGAAGAGGTCTTGGTTTGCCCGCAGTTTCATCCGGTGACATCCCGGTTTTTTGTCGATCGTTTCAACTGCAGCCGAGATTTCTATTTGCTCGTCGATCGTTGGAAGCGGGATGGAAAGATTGCCAAGCCGCGTGCCGGAAATGTTCTTCTGTATCGCCCCTTGTGCCAATTGTAGGACGTAGGGGCGTCCGACTGGCGAGTTGATATAATGCCGCAGGAAAGTTGGCTGAACCGATGGCTTCATTCGAAGGCGGATCAAGAATGCTCCAGGCAGCACGGGCATCGGGTGGCCTTCGAACACGCTCGCGATTCCGCAGGTTCCGCTGCGGGACACTACAACGTCGCCCTCTTGGAGGTAGTGCTTCTCGAATTTGGCGTAACCGATTCGAGCTTTAGGCGCGGTGTTGTAGTCGATGCGCCCATCGTCTTCCATGTCGGTCGTGCGAAGCGTCAGAATGTTGCCGTCTGATGCGTAAAGCTCGGAGCTAAATCGCGGGCCAAAGGCAGAGTCAATGCAATGATCTTTGATTTTCGCCACCTCCCAGCTTTCGGGAATGAGGCCGATTTCGGTTTGTTTTTGGGGTTCTTTGCGGAGGCCTTCAGTGAAAAGCTTGTGCATGAGGGCCTTTTTCAGCTCGGTGGTGGTCTGGATGATCCGCTCCTGCGCTTCGATCGCTCGCTGCACCGTCGAGAGGATGTGCGCGATCTTCTTCTGCTCGGGGAGCGTTTTTCTGACGCCCTGATCTCGCGGATGCGGGCGAGCAGTTCGTCGAAGTACTCCCAGCCACCGGGATTCTTGAGACGTTCATCATCCATGACGAAGCCTTTAACCAGGTATTCCTTGAGATGGGTGCTGGCCCACTGGCGGAACTGGGTGCCGCGCGGGGAGCGGACGCGGTAACCGATGGCGAGAATAAGGTCGAGGTTATAGTGCTGGATCCGCCGCTTCACCTTGCGCCGGCCCTCGGTTTGAACTGTCAAGGATTCCTTGACAGTTGCCTCGGGCACCAGCTCACCTTCCTCGAAGATGGTCCTGGCGTGGAGGGAGACGTTCTGCTTGGTGGTTTGGAACAGTTCGGCAAGTTCGAGCTGGGTAAGCCAGACCGTTTCGCCGTCAACGCGCAGATCGAGGCGGGTGAGGCCATCGTCGGAGGTGTAAAGAACCAGCTCGCTCATACCCCGATCTTCTCCAGAATCCTTTTTAACTCCGCATCCGTCTCCCGGCTCTCGGCTTCGATGGCCTCCAGCTCCGCGACGATCTCCGCAATCGGCCGATAGGTTTCGGCATCCGAGGTGTGAATATAACGGCTGGGTGAGATGTTGTAGTCGCTCTTCGCAAGCTCCCCATGGTCGACGATGCGGCTGAGCTTCTCCTCCTCCTTCCACCCGAGCAGGGTGTCGGCGATGCGGGCGATGCCTTCGGGTGGGATAAAGTTCTTGGGGTCGCCCTTTTCGAAAATCTGACTGGCGTTGACCAGCAGCACCCTGCCCTGTCGGGACTTCGGCTTGTCCTTGTTGAGGAACAGCACGATGCCAGGGGCGGTGGTGTTGTAGAAGAGGTTTTCGGGCAGGTAGAGGACGCTCTCGATCAGGTCGTGGTCGACGAACCATTGGCGAACAGTCTTTTCCTTGTTGGTGCCGGCATTGCCCGAGCCGCGGGAGGCAGCGCCGGTATCGAGGACAACGGCGGCGCGGCCGATGGCATTGAGGCTGGCGTGCATGTGCTGGACCCAGCCCCAGTCGGCGGAGGATTTGCCGGGGAAGCCGGCGCCGGCGGGAAAGCGCTCGAGTTCGTCGGCGTCGTAGTCGGCCTCAGTGAACCAGTTCTGGTTCCACATGGGATTGGCGACCACCCGATCGAAGGTGCGCAGCCTGCCGCGCTTGTCGCGGAATTTCGGGTTCTTGAAGCGGACGAGCTTGTGGTCGGCCCTGGCGAGCTGGAAGGCTTTTTTGCGCGAGCCGACCTCGACGGCGATGCGATCGATCTCATCATCGAACACGTCGCAGAGGCGCTTGGTGAAGATGAGCGGGAGGATGTAGTCCTTGTATTTCGGCGCGTCCTTGGCCCCACGGATGGAACAGGCGGCATCCCAGATCCAGGATTCGATGGATTTACCATTTCCGCGTGCGACCTCTTTATCGGTGTTTTTTTTCTTCAACTTCTTCTTCGGTGACATTTATCTCGTTCTCCCATCGACCCATCTGCAACATTTTCTATGCGGTCCTCCAGCGGTGCGAGCGCCTTGCGGACCGGTTCGGCCAGTGCGGCGGTCTTTTTCACCAGGCTGCACAGTTCTTCGAAGACCGGGGAATCAGGGTTTGCCTGGTAATGTTTCTGGTTGCCGATACGCTTGACCGTCACCAGGCCGCTGGAGTTCGCGCTGCACGGCACCGGAACCGGAGCCGGTCCGTTCAATCAGTTCGGAAGCATAGAAACTGCGGGCCGGCTGGCCGAACAACAGCGCCAGCACCCGCTGTTCGGTGGTCGTAAACAGGGCATCAGCCAGGCTTGTGGTCGCAGCAGGGGACAAGACGGCCGCCTTGCGGCGGGCCGGTCGAGAATGCTTGGTAGTCAGCGAATTACCCATTTCGGGCATTTTGATGCCCATTTTGGGTAAATTGCAAATAGGCGGGCGGCGCCGCACTCAAACTTCCACAATCCAATCCGGCCTGAACTCCGGATTCAACGCACTGGGTGCATACCCCCGGGGATTGCAGATCACCCGCGTGCCATGGATCTCGTAATCATAGGACTCATGCATATGACCGTGAACCCAGAGCGCTACCCGGCCACCATCCATCATCGACTCCAGGCTGCTGGCGAAGGCCGGGGTCAGCAGGTCGCCGGCATAGCAGGGAGCCACCGATCGGGATGAAGGGGCGTGATGGGTCACCACCACGGTCTTGCCGTCGAAGGGTTTAGCCAGCATGGCCGCCAGCCAATCCCGGCTGGCGGTATGCAGCCGGATGGCATCTTCGGGTGTGAATCGACGGTTCTTGTTCTGGATGATGGAAAAATCCGTCATCTGCTGCCGCGCCTGCCTCATGGCAAAGAACTTGTCTGCCTCACCGAACAGGGCGAAGTCTGTCCACAGGGTGCTGCCCAGGAACCGCACACCATCGATTACCATCGAATCGTCGTTCAGTACGTGGATATTTCCCGGTGCCTGGGTCTTCAGCTCGTCGACCAGTGCGATGTCATGGTGATAGAACTCATGGTTCCCCGGCACATAGAGTACCGGCCGGTCCGGGAAGTAGTCCTCGGCCCAGTGCAGGCCTTTCATACCCACACCGATATCACCCACCAGGACCACTACGTCGGCATTGGTTACCGGCGGATCGAACTCCCCGAACTCAGTGTGCAGGTCATTCAGGATATGGAGTTTCATATTCATCACGGGTCTTGTTCAGTTGTGCCTGGGTGAGGGTCTTGGCCTTGGACTCGTTGGTCACGAAGCGCCGGTCCGGGATGCCGTAGTGCTCGTTGGAGCGAACCACCACTTTCTGCTTGTCGGCCTTGTGCGCCCACCAGTGGATCACGGCCATGCGGTTCTTGATGGTGCCGATGGACAGCTCCTGGCCAAACCAGTGTTTGACCAGGACCTCGATGTGTTTCGGCTTCAGGGATCGGGCCGTCATGCCCCGGTACCCCAGCTCATGAAGCTGGTTGGCCATCAGGGTAAGCATCCGCTCGCGCTTGACCTGGGTGGCATAGCTGCCCTTCCGGCACTGGCGGCAGAGTTTTTTCAGAAGAAAGACCGCAGTTTTTGCCGATGCACCGTTACATTACATACAGAGGTGGCTCTTACAAATGGCGTTAGAGCCCAATCGGGATAGGATGGGGGTTTTGACCCCCCTCCCTCCCACACCACCCGTAACCGGTCAATCAACCGGCCTCTGCATTTGCTTCCATGCATCCTGCAGAGCATCCTCAGGGTACTGCGTTTGCTCGGTGTGCTCTCCCTCCCGCAGGTGGGCAAAGTTGTCCAAAATGAAGTTCTCGAACTCCCTAAGGTATTCTGTGCCGGTGGTCTCCAATGCAAACTCTTTCATGGTCAAATGGCGTGTTGTGTTACGCATGATTTGTTTCTCCTGTGCTTGATGAGGTCAGCCTTCTTGCCGACGTAGGGACCGGCACCCCCCCCTCCCGGAGCATCGGGCGGTCTGGAGCGCGTCTGACATCATAGATCCGGGGCTCTGGGGTGACTCTAGTCATGACCGAAATAGATACACTGTCCCCAGAAATCTGCCTCGCCCATGGTCATCCGGTCAATCGATCGAAGATACGGAAGCCTGCCAGATAGGTGCCGGCAGCGGAGCCCAGCGTGCTGAACAGGAACACCAGCAGGGTGCGGGATACCCGATTCTTCCACCACCCCTTCAGCCGGGTGGTGTCATGGCGCAAGGCGCTGAAATCCCCCACCTGGGGTTTTCGCAGATAGACCTCCACCGCCGCCGTCACCATCCCTGCCCCAACCGTGGGGTTGAGGGAGGTGATGGGTGCCGCCACGAAGGCAGTCATCACAGTGAGGGGATGGGCTGCCGCGACCAGGGCGCCCAGGGCAGAGAGGGCGCCGTTGATCAGCACCCAGTCCCACACCAGCTGCCAGCCCAGTTCCGGGCTGCGGTTGAAACCGATGGCAAAACCCAGCAGCACCAGCGCCACGATCAGCCAGGGTATCAACTTCGGCCAGCGCCGGGGACTGGGCAGGCGGTCCAGCTCACTGATCACCCGGGCCGGCTGCTCCAGCCCCTGTTCCAGATAGCGCCGAATACCCTTCAGGTGACCGGCCCCCACCACCGCCAGGATATTCTCGTGCCCCTTTCCCTCCACCTCCTGCAGCAGGCGCGCCGCCATGTAACGGTCCCGCTCTTCGATCAGGGGCTCGAACAGATCCTGCCGGTCATGGGCGAATTCCGCAAAGGTGGTCTCCAGCATGTCCCCCTCTTTGAGCCCTTCGATCTCCGCCTCCGTCACCTCCTCTTTCGAAATCACGCTGGCCAGCAGGCCGGCGAACAGCCCGAAGCGCTTCCACCAGGGGACGTTGTTCAGCACCCGTTTGAGGGTGACACCGATCTCCCGGTCGATCAGCAACACCGGCCGGTGGTGCTCCCGAGCATAATCGACGGCGGCCCGCTGCTCCGCCCCGGGCTCGATACCGAACTGCTCGGCCAGGCGCTGCTGATAGGCTCCCAGGGCCAGGTTTGCCGCCACCATGCTGGCCTTGCCCTCCCGCACCACCTTGAACAGGTCCATACGAGCCAGGGTGTCGGGGTCGATGAGCGCGTTGTAGCGGCTGGGGCAGAGCTCCACCGCCACGGCGTCATACTCCCCGGTCGCCAGCAGCTCCCGAACCTGTTCGGCACTGGCCCGGGAGACGTGGGCCGTCCCCAGCAGGGTGATGCGGCTGCCGCTGATCCAGAGGTCGGCCCTTGGTTGCTGATCAATCTGTTCCTTCATCGATATTCTGAATCTCTCCTTAACACCGGGTGCGCGCATCATATCAGGGAGAGGGAGGCTTTCCGAACCGCTCTCCGGCATTTCGCCACGTGGCTCAAAGCTGCTGTACACTGGCCCGACCAAATCGAGTATTATCGGCGATTCACCCGATTCCGGAAGCTCTTCAAATGAAAGGCCATCTAAGATATCCCTTGTTGCTGATGCTGCCACTGCTGCTGCTGGGCTGCGGCGCGGTCGACACCCTCAAGGACAGGCAGCTGGGTAAAGAGCTGGACTACACCCTCAAACGCTACGACGCCACCATCCGCTGGGGTAACCCGGCAGACGCCTATGGATTCCTGAAACCGGAGATCGCAGCCGAGACCCTGGTTCCCTCCGGCTTGGAAAATATCCGGGTGACAGAATACGTAGTGGTCCGCCCACCTGTCTTCATCGACAAGACCACGGCCGCCCAGACCGCCGCCATCTCTTATATCTTCGAAGACCGACAGATCCAGCACTCACTGAAAGACTCCCAGATCTGGAAACGGGAAAACGAGGGAAGCAAGTTCTGGTACCGCGTCAACCCGATCCCTGAATTCAAATGAACCAAGCAGACCACGAACGAAACGAAACCGGACCCCTGCACTTCAGCGAATACCCTGGCCGCCGGGAGAGGCACCTGCTGCGAAAACTCAACAATCCATTGTTTCCGGAGACGAAGCGAGAGATCAACAGCGGCGCTCTCGAGGAGGCCCAGCGCCTGGATCATGAAGAGCTGGTGGAGTTCATCACCGGATTCCGACGGCTGGTGCACAAGGCGGTAGGCCTGAAGCCGAACGAGCAGAGCGACGTGATCCTCGGCATCAAGGAAGAGCTGGACCAGGCCTACGAACAGGCCGCAGGCGTGGCGGACGATCAGACCGAAACCAAGGATGCGATCAGAAAACTGGTGGTGATGATCATGAATGCGGTGCGTAACGGTGCCACTGACGATCCCGCCGCACTGCAGGAGCTGGACCAGGAGACCCAGGCCCGCGCCGCTCACTTCGAACTACTGGAGTTCCCGCTGGTGGCGGACCTGCTGCACCCGGCCTCCCCGATAGGGGATGACGAACTGGTGCCCACCCTGCTCTCTGCCTCCGAGGCGGAGTTCCAGGCCGCCATGACCCTGTTCGATGAGAAGCAGGTGCAGGAGCTGGAGCGGCAGGCCAGGGTGTTACTCGACGGCCTGGAAGGCGGGGCGCCCCCGGGAGCGAGCGGGCGGCTCTAAGGGCTGAGGAAGAGAGCGGGCGACGGTCTCTTACTGCCCACTGTCCGCGCGGCGCGGAGCGCCGCCGGCTGCGTTCCCACGCAGAGCGTGGGAACGAGAGATCTCATCTCTTCTGTCTTCTAGCCGTGTTCGATGCGGTTCGTTTCGCTCACCGCATCCTACATTCTCTCCGTTGTCTTCAGCCTACTGCTTGCTGCCTACTGCCTACGGTCACAGCAACACCCGCTCGATCCCGCCCCTCGAGAGACGCTCCACGAATCCCTGCTGCCACTGCTCACCGAGCCGGTCCCGGGCCAGTTCCTCGACGATGTAGCTTACTTTCAGGCCGGTGGTGTCCTGGTAGCGGTTGAGCCCCTGCTGGCAGGCCGGGCAGGTGGTGACGATCTGCACCTCTCCCGTCACGGTCGCCAGCCGCCCTTTGCCGCGCTGCAGCTCTTCCTCCTTACGAAAACGCAGTTGGGTGGCAATATCGGGGCGGGCGGTGGCCAAGGTCCCCGCCTCACCACAGCAGCGGTCCGAGAGCAGCACATCCGGCCCCATCAGCCGGGTCGCCACCTCCAGCGGAGGGTACTGTTTCATCGGTGAGTGGCAGGGGTCATGGAACAGGTAGCCGCGCCCGGCAGCGGATTCCAACTTCATACCCTTCTCCATCAGGTACTCATGGATGTCCAGCAGCCGGCAACCGGGAAATATCCGGTCGAACTGGTATTTCATCAGCTGATCCATGCAGGTGCCGCAGGAGACCACCACGGTCTGTATATCCATATAATTGAGGGTATTGGAGACCCGATGGAACAGCACCCGGTTCTGGGTGGTGATCCGGTGCCCGTCATCCTCTCGGCCGGCTGCCGTCTGGGGATAACCGCAGCAGAGGTAGCCCGGCGGCAGCACCACCTGGGCGCCCAACTCGTAGAGCATGGCGATGGTGGCCAGACCCACATCACTGAACAGGCGCTCCGAACCGCAGCCGGGAAAGTAGAACACCGCCTCCGACTCTTCGTCGGCCCGTGCCGGATCCCGCAGGATCGGGATGATCGAAGGGTCCTCCAGCCCCAGCAGGGCACGGGTGGTCTGCTTCGGCAGCCCCACCCGGACCGGCCGCCGCACCAGCTCCACCAGCAGCACCTTCACCGGCGGGGCGCCGGTGGTGGCGGCAGGGGGACGCCGGGCACCAAGGCGCAGCAGCCCCGCCCACTTGAACAGCCTGTGCCCCAGGGCCATCCCCTTGAAGCCCCACTCCAGCATCCCCTTGCGCAGGGCCCGTACCGCCCTCGGGTCGGTGGCGTTGAGAAACAGCATAGCAGCCCAGGTACCGGGGCTGACCCGCTTCTGACCCCGTTCGGTGAGGATACGGCGCATGCGGATGGTGACATCACCGAAGTCGATATTCACCGGACACGGGTTGAGGCACTTGTGGCAGACGGTGCAGTGATCCGCCACGTCGTTCATCTCCTCGAAGTGGCGCATGGAGAGGCCACGACGCGTCTGCTCCTCATACAGAAACGCCTCCACCATGAGTCCGGTGCCCAGGATCTTGTTGCGCGGCGAGTAGAACAGATTGGCCCGGGGGATATGTGTCTGGCAGACCGGCTTGCACTTGCCGCAGCGCAGGCAGTGGCGAATGTCATTATTGAGTTCGCCCAGCTCACTCTCTTCCAGGATGATCGCCTCCTGCTGTACCAGACGCAGTGAGGGGGTGTAGGCGCGCTCCAGGCCGGAACCGGGCATCAGCTTGCCCCGGTTGAAGTGCCCCTTCGGATCCACCCGCCGCTTGTACTCCACGAACCGTTCCAGCTTTTCCGGCTCCAGAAACCGCAACTTGGTCAGACCGATGCCGTGTTCCCCGGAGACCACCCCGCCCAGTGCCTGGGCCAGGGCCATCACCCGCTCCACCACCCGGTCCGCCTCCTGCAGCATGGCGTAGTCGTGGGAATGGACCGGGATATTGGTGTGCACGTTGCCATCCCCGGCATGCATGTGGAGCGCGACGAACAGGCGCCGGTCACGCAGGCCGGCGTGAGTCTGACGCAGCAGTTCCCGTACCGGGGCCAGGTCGCGCCCGTCGAAGATCTCGTCGAGCCGCGCCGCCACCTCCTGGCGATAGGATTGCACCAGATCCCGCCGCAGCATCAACTCCAACAGGCTCTCCCCGGAACGCAGGGCAGCCAGCGCCTTCTCGTCCAACAGGGGGCGCCGCTCCGCGGCCGGGGCGTCCAGCTCTGACAGTATCTGCTGCCAGCGCTCCCGGGCCGCCCGCACCACCTCCCGGGCCGCCGCCCGTTTCGCCTCCAGGATCGCGGTACTCTCCGCCGAGGTCTCGTACTCCTCCCCCTGGCGCGCCTCCCGCAGTTCCCCGCCCAGGTACGCCAGCACCGCCCCCATGATCTCCAGCTTGTTGGCGATCGATAGCTCGATGTTGATCTGCTCGATGCCCCGGGTGTACTCCCCCAGCCGCTCCAGGGGGATCACCACGTCTTCGTTTATCTTGAACGCATTGGTGTGGGCGGAGATGGCGGCGGTGCGGCCCCGGTCCAGCCAGAAGCGCCGCCTCGCCTCCGGACTCACGGCGATGAACCCCTCCGCAGCACGGGCGTTGGCCAGCCGCACCACTTCGGAGGCGGCTCGCCCCACCCAGTCCTCGTCATCGGATACCAGGTCGGCGATCAGGACCATCTTGGGTCGGTCCCCCCGGGGCGCCTTGGTGGAGTAGTTGACCGCCCGCACGTAGCGCTCGTCCAGGTGCTCCAGACCCGCCATCTCCACACCAGAAGTGCGGGCCACGAACTCCTTGATCTCGACGATGGCCGGCACCGCCCGGGCCAGATCGGGGCCGTAGAATTCCAGGCAGATGGTGCGCACATGCTCCGGCATGCGGTGCAGGATGAAGCGGGCGGAGGTGATCAGGCCGTCGCACCCTTCCTTTTGTACCCCGGGCAATCCGGAGAGGAACTTGTCGGTTACATCCTTGCCCAGCCCCGCCTTGCGAAAGGCGCCCCCGGGCATCTCCAGGGTTTCCGGGGTGCCCAGCGGGGAGACTCCATCGCTCTGGTAACGGCTGATCCGGAAGCGCACTCGCGCCTGCTCATGGATCTTGCCCCGGTTGTGCTCCAGCCGCTCCACCTCCAGCCAGCTGGCGTCCGGCATCACCATGCGCCAGGAGACCAGGTTGTCCAGGGTGGTTCCCCAGAGCACCGCCTTCTTGCCACCTGCGTTCATGGCAATGTTGCCACCAATGGTCGAGGCATTCTGGGAGGTAGGGTCGACGGCGAAGGCCAAGCCGTGGTTCCCGGCCAGTTCGGAGACCCGCTGGGTCACCACCCCGGCACCGGTGCGTACCGTCGGTACCCTGCCCTCCAGTCCCGGCAGCTGCCGCTGCTCCACCTCCCCCAGCTGATCCAGTTTCTCGGTATTGATGATGGCGCAGTGGGCATCCAGGGGTACCGCCGAGCCAGTGTAACCGGTACCACCGCCCCGCGGGATCAGGGTCAGACCAGAATCTATGCAGGCCTGAACGATGGTCGCCACCTCCTCTTCCCGATCCGGGCTGATCACCACGAACGGGATCTCCACCCGCCAGTCGGTGGCATCGGTGGCGTGGGAGACCCGGGCCAACCCCCCGAAGTCCACATTGTCCCGGTGGGTGACCCGGGCCAGTGCCCGTCGCACCCGCCGCCGCAGCTGGTTGTTCTCCTCGAAACAGGCGGCGAACCGCTCTACGGCCTGCTGGGTGGCCTGCAGCAGCTGCAGTGCTTTCAGGTTGCCATTGGCCCGCGCCTCGAACTGCTCCAGCCGGTGTCTGAGGGCCGTGACCAACGCTCGGCGACGCCCCGGGTCCGCCTGCAGGTCATCCTGCAGGTAGGGATTGCGGGCCACCACCCACATGTCGCCCAGCACCTCGAACAGCATGCGGGCCGATCGGCCGGTTCGGCGGCTGCCCCGCAGCTCACCGATCAATCGCCACATCTCCTCCCCCAAAAACCGGATCACGATCTCCCGATCGGAGAAGGAGGTGTAGTTGTAGGGGATCTCGCGAATGCGCTGAAGTTCTATCTGACTCATGGTGAACCACATGAAAAACGCCCGGGGCAGTCGCACCGGGCTGGAAAGTCGCCTACTTTATCCCAAAGGGGCAGTCCAAAAACAGCGGGGTGGTCACCCGCGCCACCCCTCCAGCAGCCTCAGGCAGAGACGGTTCATCTCCCGGGCCCGCTGTTCGCTGTCCGCCTCGTTGTAGCAGCGCAGTTCGGGCGCGTTACCGGAGGGGCGCAGATGCACGATCTCGCCACTCTCGAAGGTGATGCGCAGACCATCGGTGCTGTCGGTCCCGACCACCCGGCCGAACAGACCGCCGAACACCACTTCGATCGCCCTGCGGTCCCGCTCGAACTCCCCACTGTCGAGGGCCCCGATCCGCGCCCGGCTGCGCTCCGTCGGAAACGCCTCGAGGCGGCCGCTGCTGGTGAAGCGGGCAGGCAGGCGCTCCAGCAACCCGGAGATGGCCACCCCCTCGTCCACAGCCAACGTCAGGATGGCGAGCGCCACGATGACCGCATCACGGGTGGGCAGGGGATCGAGCACGACGCCCTTGCGCTCGACCGGGTCCCCAATCAGAAAGCCGCCGTTGGCCTCATAGCCGACCACCCCCCGCTCACCCTGCTGCAACCGGGACTCCATGGCCTCGATCACATAGGGAGAACCGATTCGAGTGCGATCTACCCCCTTGAACCAGCCGCACCGCTCCACTGCCGTGTTGCTGCTTACCGGCGTCACCACCCGCCCGGCATTCAGGAACCGGGCGCAGAGAATGCCAGCCACATCGCCCCGCAGCCAGTTTCCCTGCTCGTCGCTGATCAGGGGGCGGTCCCCATCTCCATCGGTGGAGATGACCGCATCCAGCTGGTGCTCCTGTGCCCAGCGGCGGGCCAGTGCCACATCCTCCGACCTTATCGCCTCCGTATCCACGGGGATGAAACGATCGGAGAAACCGAGCCGGACCAGCTCTGCACCCAGCGACTCCAGTAACTCCCCCAACACCCGACGTGCCACCGAAGAGTGCTCATAGAGCCCGATCCGGCGCCCCTGCAGACAACCGGCCGGAAAGAAATCCAGATAGCGCTGACGATACTCCCGATAGGCGGCATCCTGCTCCGGCGGCAACGACGGCGGCCCGTGGGCGTTGCCGGCAGTGTCGAACATCCCCTCGGGGATCTGCACGCACTGCTCCCTGATCTCGGCTTCATCCTGCTTGAGGATCTCCCCGGTCGGCTGGTTGAACTTGATCCCGTTCCTGTCATCCGGAATGTGGCTGCCGGTGACCATCAGCGAGGGTATGCCCCGGGTGATGCCATGGAGGGTCACTGCCGGCGTGGGGATGAAGCCGCAGTTGACCGGAATACAGCCCTGATCCTCCACCGCCCTGGCAACCGCCGCCATGATCCTGGGGGTGCTGGGCCGGAAGTCGCCCGCAATCGCCACCTCCATGCCGCGGCCGACGCCGCCGCCTGCCATCTGCTGCTGCAGAAAGGCAACGGTATAGGCATAGCAGACCCGGTCGGTCATGGCCACCGCCAGCCCCCGGGCACCGCTGGTGCCGAAAGTCACACCACTCTGCTGCATCAGATCATCGATGGAGAGCGTCTCTCCTGCTTTACTCGTCACGCTGCAACTCCTCTGCCTGGCTCCTTGTGAGATAACGCCAGGGTATGGGAATAAGCCCCGGTACCCGCTCCCGATAGCGTCGGTATCGCACACCGTGGTATTCCATCAGTTTTCGCTCCTCCAGCCGTGACCCGAGCACTAGATAGAGGGTGATCAACAGCCCTGTCAACAGGAAAGCCAGGTTCATATCCCGGGTCCAGATCAGCACCAGTCCGAGGCTGTACCAGGGGTGGCGCACGAAACGATGCAGCGGCGAGATGTGGAACTGCTCCTGATCCTCGACTCGCCGCTCCTGTTCCCGCCACTGCTTCAACCCCAGGAACTCACCGCTGTCGTAGTATCCGGCGGACCATAGGAACAACCCGGCCGCCAGCAACGCCAGGCCGTTGGCCAGCCACCAGCCCCAACCCTGCCACTGCCAGAGAAAAGGGCCGTCCCAAATATATGTGAGGTAGAGCGGGGGCAACAGCAACAGCAGCGCCTGCAGATTGAACAGCAGCCGGTAGGCAGGCATCCACTCCGGCCAACGGCGGGCCACCCGCCGTTTCAACCACAGCGACGCCAGCAGCGAGTGAATGAAAAAATAGAGCAGCCAGACGCCGATCAGCTCCAGCAGCTGTCTGTCCAGCAGGAATGTTTCCGCAAGATCCATGATAAAAGCAGAACCTAGGTACTAGAAGACAGGTCCTAGGTACTAGAAGACAGGTCCTAGGTACGAGGTACTAGGTACTAGGAAAAGAAAAAACAAAGATAGAACCATTCTAAACGCAGTACCTAGTACCTAGTACCTAGTACCTAGTACCTAGTACCTAGTACCTAGTACCTAGTACCTAGTACCTAGTACCTA
>JAUXBK010000137.1 GCA_030619405.1 Sedimenticola sp.
ACCACAGCCCAGAAGGTTCCCGAGCTTTTCATTCTGGCTTCCCCATTCTGCATTTTTCCTTTCTAAAACATGTAGTCATGTGATCATCGGCGCTATGCCTTTTGCCAGCTGCTTCGGGCCCGCCTATGAACACACCTTCATCATGGATGCCGACATGCGCAAGCGCAAGATTCGCGACAAGGTGCCCATGACCTACGTCACCTCCGAGCCCTATATCGGCCATCTTGGCCTGGGTGGCGTGGGCGACTCCAAGGGCTTCCTGGAGTCCGATCTGCGCTCTCACCACGTCAACTGGATCACCAACGCCAAGGTGATCAAGGTCGAACCGGGCAAGATGTTCATTGAGCAGTACGACGATGACGGGCACCTGATCAAGCAGCATGAGCTGGAGTTCAAATACTCCATGATGCTGCCCGCCTTCAAAGGCGTGGAGCCGGTGGCCAAGGTCGAAGGCCTCTGTAACCCCCGGGGCTTCGTCTTCGTCGACAGCCATCAGCGCAACCCCATCTACAAGAACATCTACTCAGCGGGAGTCTGTATCGCCATCCCGCCGGTGGAGACCACCGCCGTACCCACGGGCGCACCCAAGACAGGTTACATGATCGAGTCGATGGTGACTGCCATCGTGCATAACATCGCCGATGAGCTGGCCGGGCGCGAGCTTTCGACCAACGCCACCTGGAACGCCATCTGCCTGGCCGACATGGGTGACACCGGCGCTGCCTTCGTGGCCCTGCCCCAGATCCCGCCCCGCAACGTGGCCTGGTTCAAGAAGGGCAAGTGGGTGCACATGGCCAAGATCGCCTTCGAGAAGTACTTCATCCGCAAGATGAAAAAGGGCACCTCCGAGCCGATCTACGAGAAGTACATCCTCAAGATGCTGGGCATTACCAAGCTCAAGTAAGCGGCCCTTTCTGATGCGTTGTAAAACCCGGCCCCGCGCCGGGTTTTTTTTGAACCAGGAATTCGGCGCGCGGAGATGCAAGGAAAAAGAGGATGCTGCTGGCCTGGCACCCTGAATGGTGTGTGGTGTCTTCGAAAGAGTTTTCGGGAAATAATAAATCAAAACCTTAAAAGCATTCTCGCGCAAAGGCGCAAAGACGCAAAGGAAAACCAAAACACATAAACGAAAAAAATGTTGCTGTTTGTTTCTGCACCTCTGAACAAGCACCGCCCCACCGGGCTGCCCGGGAGTCACAATCAGGCCGCTATCTCAGAAAACGGGGTAAGGTGCTCCGCATTTCGTTCGGAGGCACACCCCTGCATTCATGACACCCAACCAGGCAGCAATTGTTTTTTCGGTTTTCCTTTGCGTCTTTGCGCCTTTGCGCGAGAATGCTTTTAGAGCCCTGTGTGAGAATCCTATTGAATCAACCTGAACCGGAATGAAACCTATGCGCGAATCGCCTGTGAAGCGGCACCCGACAGTGGGGGTGCGAGTTGGCAGTGTCATGGTCGGCGGCGGTGCGCCGGTGGTGGTGCAGTCCATGACCAATACCGATACCGCGGATGTGGGTGCAACCCTGTCCCAGGTGGCGGAGCTGGCCCGTGCCGGCTCCGAGCTGGTGCGGGTCACAGTCAATACCGAAGCAGCGGCCCGAGCGGTGCCGGCCATCCGGGAAGGACTGGAGGCCCAGGGGCTGGACGTTCCGCTGGTGGGGGATTTTCATTTCAACGGCCACAAGCTGCTGCAGCAGGTGCCCGAGTGCGGGGAGGCGCTGGCCAAGTACCGGATCAACCCCGGAAACGTTGGTCGCGGGGCGAAGCGGGACGAGAAGTTCGCCACCATGGTCGAGATGGCCTGCCGTCACGACCGGGCGGTGCGAATCGGTGTCAACTGGGGCTCTATGGACCAGGAGCTGGTAGTGCAGATGATGGACGAGAATGCCAGCTCGAGACAGCCGCTTGACAACGACCGGGTGATCCGGGAGATCATGGTGATCTCCGCTCTGGGCAACGCCCAACGGGCGGAACAGCTGGGGCTGGGCCGGGATCGGATCATCCTCTCCTGCAAGATGAGCGGCGTCCAGGACCTGATTGCCGTCTACCGGGAACTCGCCGGCCGCTGTGACTATGCGCTGCATCTGGGGCTGACGGAGGCGGGCATGGGATCCAAGGGCATTGTCGCCTCCACCGCGGCCCTGGCGGTGTTGCTGCAGGAGGGGGTCGGTGACACTATACGCATCTCCCTCACCCCGGAGCCCGGTGGCAGCCGCAGTCAGGAGGTGCAGGTCGCCCAGGAGATCCTGCAGTCCATGGGGCTCCGGTCGTTCAATCCGATGGTGGTGGCCTGTCCCGGCTGTGGGCGCACCAGCAGCACCTTCTTTCAGCAGCTGGCCTTGGATATACAGGATTATCTGCGCCGGCAGATGCCCCTCTGGCGCGGCTACTACCCGGGCGTGGAGGAGATGTCGGTAGCGGTGATGGGGTGCGTGGTCAACGGGCCGGGGGAGAGCAAGCACGCCAATATTGGTATCAGCCTCCCCGGTAGCGGCGAGGTGCCGGTGGCACCCGTGTATGAAGATGGCGAGAAGAGTGTCACCCTCAAGGGGGAGCGGATCGCCGAGGAGTTCCAGCAGATCGTGCAGCGCTACGTGGAGACCCATTATACCCCGGGTGGATAAATCCCATTATGCAGGATAAAAACAAAAAACATTCTCGCGCAAAGACGCTAAAGACGCAAAGACGCAAAGACGCAAAGGAAAAACAAAAACCTGCTACCGGCTTGGCTACTCCGGCCAAGCAGTCTTGCCATCGAAGAACAGAGAGACACATGCCATCACTCAAATGCTGAATCGCTGTCCGGCCGACTGGTCAGCCGGCGATCACGGCAGCTCTTCGACGCAGCACCCAAACGGAATGATTGTCGTTCGTTGACCGCATGCTGTTAGAAAGCAGCGGAGCAGAAAACAATTTTTCCGGTTTTCCTTTGCGCCTTTGCGCGAGTAAAATCATTAAAGGGCAGTACTCCGATGCTGAAAGTGAGGCAGCTGCATTGGAGAGGAGTGTGTGACTCAATGCCCGATCAAGTTTTTTTATCTTTGCGAGGAAACGGTTTTTGGAAAGGAGGAGAGACTATGCTGAAACGAATAACGACGACCACCCTGTTGCTACTGATCACCCTGCCGACCCTGGCGGAAACGCCGCTCACCGTGTCGGTACAACGCCTCTCCATGGAAACGGCTCTGACCATTGCCCAAGGGGCGGTGGCGAGTTGCCGTAAGCAGGGGATTCAGATCGCGGCCACGGTGGTCGATCGCAACGGTGTGGTGCAGGTGCAGCTGAGGGACACCATTGCTGCACCCATCACCGCCCGGATCAGTCGCCAGAAGGCGTTTACGGCGGCCAACTTCAACGCCGCCACCTCTGCCCTCGGTGACCGGGCCAATTCCCCCATCGGGCGGGTAAAGGGGCTGGTCATGGCCGCTGGCGGGTTGCCAATCCAGGCGGGCGGCACCCTGCTGGGGGCAGTGGGGGTGAGCGGCGCCCCCTCGGGCAAGACCGACGAGGTCTGCGCCCAGGCCGGGATCGACCGGGTGCAGGACGACCTGGAGATGGGGTCGCTTTGAGCCCCCTGTGAAGCTCGCTGCACGTCCGGTGGGCGTTTCAGGAAGTTGGCCGGATAAGCGAAGCGCATCCGGCAGGACTCGGCGCGGCCTTGCCGGATGCGCTTCGCTTATCCGGCCTACGACTACAGCGCCACCCCACAAGATCAGTGCGCGTGAGGTACCGGCGGCGGCAGCGGTCGGCCTGCCACCACGGCTTCGACGGCTTTCAGCGGATCGGTCTCACCGGTGACCTCCAGCTGGATGTTCCATGCCACCATGCGCCCGAAGAAACCCTGGCCGCAGCTGCCGGTGATCAGGACGTCGAATGACTCGACAGGATGTGGCTCCGGCCCCCGGTATTCGTGCAGCGACATCTCCTTGGGCAGGTCGACCCGTTCCGGCTCCTTTATTTCCCTGCTCTGGGGGTCTGCCTCATAGACCAGGAAACGCCGGGTCTTACCGGCATGCCCGGTGACGGTGCGGAAGTTCTGACTGGTTACTCCAATTTTCATTCTCTTCAGGCTGCCTTGCGGTTTTTAACGGATTTTGCCCAATCTTCCATGGCGATGTTGGCGACTGGCATGGGGGCCTCCATGAAGGTGATGACGAAGTTGTTACTCAGCTCCACCACGCCGATGGAGCGGGGTCTTACCGCCATTACCTGGGGATTGGGCAACGCGATGCCAAAACAGAAGACGATATTCTTTGCGTCCAGGATATCCTCGCTGATCTGGCCCTCTTCCAGTCCCTGGGTGTGGGCATAGTGGTCGAACACGGCAATGAACCTGGAGATCTTGTGTTCATCGATGCGTGACTTCAGGTAGTCGACAATGTCGTCGACAGACTGAAAAGTGGTCTCCCGCTTTTCCACTTGCAGTGTGAATACCGGGTATTTCTCCTGTAGCAGGCTGCTCTTCATTTTGGATACTCCTGGACGGACGGCTTTGAAACTTTATTTACACAGTTTCGGAAAGTTAAAGCACGAGGGTACCGGAGTGCATTGAAAAATCTCAATTGGAGAGCGAAAATCCGCCTATTCCTCGGCGATGTGCTCGAGATTACGAATGTCTAGCAGGAAGTGATTTGCTTTGGTTTCTACCAGCAGGCTCTTGCGTTTGAATTCGGCGATGGTGCGGCTGGCGGTCTCTGTGGTGATACCGAGCATGGCCCCCATGTCCTCCCGGGGAAAGAGCTCACATTCACTGCTCCCTTCATTGCGAACCAGGCGCAGCAGCAGCCGTGCGATACGTTGTTTGGCCGAGCCGGTGGAAAGTTCCGTCAACCAGGCATCTGCCTCCTCCAGGGCCTTCTGCCAGCGGTGCAGCAGTTCCGTGTGCAGTTTCGGGTTGCTCTTTGCCAGTGCCTGAACCACGCTGACCGGCAGGCTGCAGACCTCGGTCGGCTGCAGTACCACGGCGTCGTGCTGATAGGACTGTCCCACCAGGGCCTCCAGGCCGGTGACATCAGTGGTGCGCACCAGACGTACGATCCGCTGGGTCCCGTCCGGCAGGTACTGCACCAGTTTGAGCACCCCGGAACGGATAGTAAACAGACGGTCTGCCGGATCCCCTGCCCGGTAGAGCACCGAGCCTGGCGGGAGGGTATAGATGTCGATGGGCTGGTGGATCTGGTCGAAGTCGGATTCGTCCAGATTGGCGAACAGCACCGAGTTGCGCAAGGTGCAATTGATACAGTCCGCCTGCCCTTCCCATGCTTCTTTGTCGGAGATTGGTTTCATGAAAGCAGGTACTAGGTTCTAGGAACGAGGTACTAGGAAAAGAAAAAACAGCTTAACCGCTATCATGTTGTAGGTATATATGACAGTAAAAATGGTTTTTAGTGCATAGGATGTGGTGAGCTTGCGAACCGCATCGGCCACCTGGTTCCCACGCTCTGCGTGGGAACCGTCGACAGGGCGCTCTGCGTCCCCGCTGCCCGGCAATTGACTCGATCAGTTCTGGGGGAACTTCACCTGTGGCAGATCGGCCAGGGACTCCTTGATGGCCTCTTCCGGGTAGTCGTAGTCTCTCAGTTCGCCGGCCAAGAAACGGTCATAGGAGGACATGTCGAAGTGCCCGTGGCCGGAGAGATTGAACAGCAGGGTCTTGGGTTCTCCACGCTCGCTGCAGCGCTTCGCCTCCCGAATGACCGCGGCGATGGCGTGAGTGGCTTCCGGTGCCGGGATGATGCCTTCAGTGCGGGCGAACAGCACCCCGGCCTCGAAGGTCTCCAGCTGCGGTACCGCCAGCGCATCCACCAGCCCCTCGTGATGCAACTGGCTCACCAGTGCCGAGTCGCCGTGGTAGCGCAATCCGCCGGCGTGGATACCCGGGGGAACGAAGTTGTGGCCCAGGGTGTACATCTTCAACAGCGGCGTGAGGCCGATGGCATCACCAAAGTCATAGGCGTAAAGGCCTTTGGTGAGGGAGGGGCATGAGGTGGGCTCCACCGCCACCAGCTGTACCTCCTGGCCTGCCGCCTTGTCGGCGAAGAAGGGAAAGGCGATACCACCGAAATTGGAACCGCCGCCGCAAGGGGCGAAGATCATATCCGGGTAGTCGCCCACCAGTTCCAGCTGTTTCTTGGCCTCCTCGCCGATCACCGTCTGGTGCAGCAGGACGTGGTTCAACACCGAGCCGAGGGCGTAGTTGGTGTCGTCCCGGCCGGCGGCCAGCTCCACCGCCTCCGAGATGGCGATACCGAGGGAACCCTGGGAGTTCGGGTGCTGCTCCAGGATCTGACGCCCGGCGTTGGTCCGGTCGGTGGGGCTGGGATAGACGCTGGCACCCCAGGTGTGCATCATGGAGCGGCGATAGGGTTTCTGCTCATAGCTGATCTTCACCATGTAGACCTCCACTTCCAGACCGAACATCTGCCCCGCCAGCGCCAGTGAGCTGCCCCACTGGCCGGCGCCGGTCTCGGTGGTGAGTCGTTTGATGCCTGCCTGCTTGTTGTAGTAGGCCTGGGCTACCGCCGTGTTCGGTTTGTGGGAGCCGGCGGGGCTCACCGCCTCATTCTTGTAATAGATCTTGGCCGGGGTGTTCAGTGCCTGTTCCAGGCGGCGGGCACGGTACAGCGGGGAGGGGCGCCACAGGCGCAACACGTCCCGTACCTCGTCCGGAATCTTGATCCAGCGCTCCGCGCTCATCTCCTGCTTGATCAGCTCTTCCGGGAAGATGGCGGAGAGTGCCTCCGGGCCCACAGGATTGCCGTCCGGGCCCAGCGGCGGGGTTGGTGGGTTGGGCATATCCGCCATCACGTTGTACCAGTGGGTGGGTATGTCCGCTTCTTTCAACAGGATCTTGGTCTTCACTCGGTGGTCTCCGTTGGAGTTTGCAGGGCGCTAGTACAGCAAACGCTAAGTCCCTACGAACATAATGTAGGTTGGGTTAGGCGCGCATCTCACTGATATTTCAGGTTATCACATACTTATGAGCGCGCCGTAACCCGACACCCTGATACCTCGCACTTAAC
>JAUXBK010000204.1 GCA_030619405.1 Sedimenticola sp.
CTGCGCAACGCCGACTCCCGCAACAACCTGTCACTCCGTATCCGCCTGGATGAGAGCGGCGGCGTTAAGGAAAACCACAGCCTGGAGATCCACAACGAAGAGTTCTTCTGATTTCCGGCCGCTGTCGACTTCGGCCACTCTGCTTAGGGTGCGGTGAGCCTGCGAACATAATGTAGGTTGGGTTAGGCGCGCATCTCACTGGTAGTTCAGGTTATCACACACTTATGAGCGCGCCGTAACCCGACACCCTGATACCTCGTACTTAACATTTGCTGTACTAGTACACGCCGCCAGTTGTTCTATAATGACCTTTTTTCCGAAACACCATCCAGAATCAGAACTCCATACATGCCATATAACGCCGCCAACTATTTCACCCCCCTGGTCCGCAGCAAGCCGAACGAGAGATTGACCGAACTACCGGCACTCGGCCTGGATGCGGACGCCATCGCAGAAGATTTCAAGCACTACTTCGTCCATGCTCTGGGGCGGGATGGTAACTGCAAATCCACCCACTATCCCTACAAGGCCCTGGCCATGTCGCTCCGGAACCGCCTGATGGAGCGCTGGAAACGAACCCAGGAGGCCTACGACGAAGCGAGCTGCAAGCGCACCTACTACCTCTCTCTGGAATTCCTGATGGGGCGCGCGCTGGGCAATTCGATGCTCAATCTGGGGATTACAGAGCCGGCCACCCACGGTCTGTATCAACTGGGACTGGTGCTGGAAGAGATCGCCGAGTGTGAACCGGATGCAGGCCTGGGTAATGGTGGACTCGGGCGCCTTGCCGCCTGTTTTCTGGACAGCTGCGCCACTCTGCAGCTGCCGGTAAAAGGGTATGGCATCCGCTACGCGTATGGCATGTTCCGGCAGGAGATCGAAGACGGCTACCAGCTGGAGGAGCCGGACCACTGGCTACGGGATGGAAACCCCTGGGAGATGGAGCGACCGGAATACAAGCAGCGGGTCTCCTTCGGTGGACACACAGAGACCCATCTGGACAACCAGGGCCGCCGCCACTCCAGCTGGGTGGACACCAGCGATGTGCTGGCGGTCCCTTATGACAGCCCCATCCCCGGCTACCGTAACGGTACGGTAAACACCCTGCGGCTGTGGCAGTCCGCCGCCACCGACGAGTTCGATCTGGATGAATTCAACGCCGGCAGTTATACCGAGGCAGTGGAGTCCAAGAACCATGCGGAAAATATCACCATGGTGCTCTACCCCAACGACGCCAGCGAGAACGGTAAGGAACTGCGGTTGAAACAGCAGTATTTCCTGGCCAGTGCCAGCATGAAGGATGTGATGCGGGAGTGGAAACGGCTGCGTGGCAACGACATCTCCCGGTTTGCCGAACGCAACTGTTTCCAACTCAACGACACCCACCCCACCATTGCGGTGGCGGAGCTGATGCGGCTGCTGCTGGACACGGAACGGCTGGATTGGGAGCAGGCCTGGGAGATCACCCGCAACACCATGGCCTACACCAACCACACCCTGCTGCCGGAGGCCCTCGAGCGCTGGCCGGTACTGCTGTTCGAACGGCTGCTGCCGCGGCTGTTGGAGATCATCTACGAGATCAACGCCCGTCATCTGGCGGAAGTGGCCGCCCGCTGGCCTGGCGACACCAACCGGCAGCGGCGTCTCTCCATTATCGAAGAGGGCGACACCCCCCAGGTGCGCATGGCCTATCTGGCCATTGTCGGCAGTTTCTCGGTAAACGGGGTGGCAGAGCTTCACTCCAGGCTGCTGGTGGAGGGGCTGTTCCGCGACTTTTACGAGCTATGGCCGGAAAAGTTCAACAACAAGACCAACGGTGTCACCCAGCGCCGCTGGCTCGCCGGCTGCAACCCGGGACTGAGAGAGCTGATCAGCGAGGCCATCAGCGAAGGCTGGATCAGCGATCTGGAGCAGATCCGGCAGATCGAGCCGCTGGCCGGGGACAGCGCCTTCCGAGGACGCTGGCACCAGGTGAAACTGGATAACAAACGGCGCCTGGCAACCCTGGTGAAGCAGGATTGCGGGGTGCTTTTCAACCCGGAGGCGATGTTCGATGTCCAGGTGAAACGGATCCACGAATACAAGCGCCAGCTGCTCAATGTCCTGCACGTCATCCACCTCTACAATCGGATAAAGGCCGGGGACACGGCAGAGTGGACTCCCCGCTGCGTACTGATCGGCGGCAAGGCCGCGCCCGGATACGCTCAGGCCAAGCGCATCATCAAACTGGTCAACAACGTGGCCCGTGTGGTGAACCGGGACCCCGCTATCGGGGACCTGCTGAAAGTGGCCTTTCTACCCAACTACCGGGTTACTGCCATGGAGATCATCTGCCCCGCCACCGATCTCTCTGAGCAGATCTCCACCGCCGGCAAGGAGGCCTCCGGTACCGGCAATATGAAATTCATGATGAATGGCGCCTTGACCATCGGTACTCTGGACGGCGCCAATATCGAGATCCTGGAGGAGGTGGGTGACGACCACTTCTTCCTGTTCGGCCTGACCGAGGAGGAGGTGGTCGCCCTGCGCCCCCAATATGACCCGGACCGGATCATTGCCGAAGACAGCGATCTCTCCCGGGTCATGGAACTACTGGAGGGCGGGCACTTCAGCCAGTTCGAGCCGGGGATCTTCGATCCCATCGTCGCTGCCATCCGCAGCCCCGGGGACCCCTGGATGGTAGCAGCTGACTTCGACAGCTACGTCAAGGCACAACAGGCAGCCGCAGCCGCCTACCGGGACCGGGCACGGTGGGTTTCCAGCTCCATCATCAATACCGCCAGCAGCGGTAAGTTTTCCACCGACCGCACCATGCGCGAGTACAACGACGATATCTGGGGTTTGGCCAGCGTGCCGGCACTGGAGCCTTGAGCGGGGAGGTCGCCCCCGGAGCACGGATAAAAACCTATGGATAGCACCAGGCACCACCCGGCAGGCGAAACCATCCCCTGCTGGATCTACCATAGCAGCCGGAAAGACGAGATGTATCTTTACCTGGCGGAGCAAGACCTATTCGACGATCTGCCCGAAGGGCTGCTGGAGCGTTTTGGTCAGCCCCGGCTGATAATGAAACTGGAGTTGCACCCGGGGCGCCAGCTGGCACGGGAAGATGTGACCCGGGTGATGGCAAATCTGCGGGAGCAAGGATTCCACCTGCAGCTGCCGCCGAAGCTCGAACCCCACCTGCAATACGGTGACTGACCGATGCGGGCTAGAATCTGAATTGGTCTTGCTATAGCGAGGAGATGGCCGAGTTTCAGGGGTAATCAGGAGATCAAAACCCCCGCGCCTCACGGATCTGCTCGTAGGCCTGGCGGATCTCATGAGTCTTCTCGGCCGCCATCTTCATCATCTCCTCCGGTAACCCTTTGGCCACCAGCTTGTCCGGGTGGTGTTGGCTCATCAGGCGTCGGTAGGCCTTCTTCACTTCCGCATCTGAAGCCTGCTCCGTTATGTTCAGAATGGCGTAGGCATCCGCTAGGGAAGGGCGAGCGGGGCCAGGCGCGGCGCGCCCCCGGCCGGCACCGGCCTGGCCCCTGAAATTCCGCTCGGCCTGGATCATCCGCTCCAGCTGACGAAACAGAAACTCCGGGATTCCGATCTGGCGGCAGATGTGCAGCAGCAGGCGCTCCTCCGCCGGGTCCATCCGCCCGTCTGCGTAGGCGGCCTGCAGCTGGATCTCCAGGAACATCTGGATCAGGGTGGTGCGGCGCCGGCACTCCTTGCGAAACTGCTCCAGCACCTCATCCAGGGGGAAATCCGGTTCCTTACCCTGATTAAACAGGCCGATGGCGGTGTCACGCATCTCCTGATCGAGGTCCATCTTGTCCATGACCGCTCGGGCCAGCGCAATCTCATTGGCCGAGACCCGCCCATCCGCCTTGGCGACGTGCCCCATGATGGAAAAAGTCGTGGTGAAAAAGGCCGTCTGAATCCGTTCCCGCTCCCCGGGGGGCAGTTCCTCCTCCGTTTCAAAGCCCGCCAGCCCCTTGTCCAGATTGTGCCCGAGTACGGCACCCAGCAGGGCGCCCAACGGCCCCCCGAGCATGAACCCAAACGCGCCACCCGCCAGTTTTCCCCACCAACTCAAGATGATTACCCTCTATTTGCCATTGATGTACTGGATATCACTGGAATATTCTACATCAGAGCCACGATCAAAAGGGTCTATAATATTTTTATGAGCCTGGCGTTTTTCAGGGAGAGGCATGATGAGCACCCCCATTCCAAAGGTTGGCAACTGGTATCAGAACCAGGAAGGAGAAACCCTCGAGGTGGTCGCCTGGGATCTGGATGACAAGAGCATCGAGGTCCAGTATTTCGACGGTACGGTGGGAGAATATGATTTCGAATCCTGGTCCGAGCTGGCCCTGCAGCCGGCTGAGCCGCCGGAAGACTGGTCCGGTTCACTGGACCTCAGCAGCGAGGACTACGGTGTGGATCTCGATCAGCCCGCCGGTGAAAACCACAGCAACCCCCTCGACGACCTGGATCGCTGACCGGCCCTGCCTCGGCGGCCAGTCACCCTTAGGCGATTTCTGGAATATAACATACCAGCCTGCTTGTCTTTTCGTCCGCCTTCGGCGTTGTGGCAACAGTTGCATAGTTCGACTATGCGCCTATTGCCACGCCTTGAAGACGAACCAAAATCCTGCGCAATCTGGTATGTTATTTTCCGGCAATCGCCTTATTCGTGAACGCATACTCATGTTAGGCCCTTGCGACCACACTTCTCACCGGCCAGCCGGCATGCCCGGGTCAGCACTCCGGACAGC
>JAUXBK010000105.1 GCA_030619405.1 Sedimenticola sp.
CAACTGCACCCGGCCCTCGACATCCCGGTAGGCCGCCGGGAGCCCCTCCCGGGCACTGAGCCAGTTGGCGTAACGGGCGGCATCGTCCCAGCTGACCCCGACCACCGGCTGGTCGTCGCCATCCAGCGTGATCCCGGCCGCCGCCCCGGAGCTGTGGCCCGGGCGGAAGCGTCGAAACTCCCCGTTGGTCACCTCCCGTGGGGCGATCCGGAACGGCCGGCTGAGACTCACCTGGCGCAGATTCTCGTTGGCCCGGCGCCCGGGCTCACGGCGGGAGGCGCCCAAGGTGAAACTGCCGACAGGTGCCAGCCGCTGCATTCCCTTCACCACTGCAACGGGCGCCACCTTGGATTGCCGCCCCTTGCCATTGCTTCCTCCCTTGCCCCCCTTGCCTCCTCCGGATCCGCTTCCTTCCCGTTTCAGCGTTACCTCCAGGTTGCGGCTGATCCCCATGATCGGGGTCACCTCTCTCCGGTAGGGCAGATAGCCCGGCTTGCGGATCTCGATCCGGTGCGGCCGGGCGGTCAGCTGCAGGCGTGCGGTGGCGGGTCCCTTGGGACGGCCATCCACCAGCAGCTCCGCATCCGCCGGGGTAGTGGTGATGAACAGGGTCCCGTACTCCGCCTGCAGCGGCACCTCCAGCCGCCGCGCCTCACCCGACTTCAGCTCCAGCGTGCGCCGGGCCGGCCGGTAACCCGCCCGGGTAACGCTGAGCACATGGGCCAGCTCCGGCTCCAGCCGCAACTCCAGGGGGGTCTGCCCCACGTAGACCCCATCCAGCGTGACACTGCCACCGGCGGGCCGACTGCTCAGGGTGAGAATGCCGTCCAGCTTCTCCAGCCGTACAGGGTCCAGCAGGCGCTGCTCTCCGGCAGCCACCTGAAGATCGAAGGCGTGGGGCTTGTACCCTTCCAGCATCAGTTGCAGCCGGTGCTCTCCACTCGACAGCTCCAGCTCCCCGGGGGTCTGCCCCAACCGCTTCCCCTGCTCCCGGATCTCCGCCCCAGCGGGTTTGCTCGTAATCCTTATCACCCCCCAGTCCGGCGCCAGTTTCAAGGTTACCTGCTGCCGCTTGCCCCTGCCTGTCACCTCCAGATCCTGCTCCAGGGGCCGGTAACGGGGCAGTTCCAGGCGCAGCCGGTGGCGCCCCGGGGAGAGTTCCAGCTCCGCCAGCGGTGTGTTCCCCTTTGGCTCCCCATCCACCTGCAGCACCGCCCCTCCCGGCTCACTCCCGATCGAGACCAGACCGGGCAGCATCGCCAGGGAGAAGCGGAAACGGCGAGCCCCGTCTGCGGTCACCGTTATCTTCTCCAGCAGCGGCCGGTATCCCGCTGCCGCTGCCTCCAGGGTGTACTCCCCGGGCAGCACCAGGTAGCGCTCACCGAACGGGATGGGGGGCGGAAAGCCCCGCAGTGAAACGCTCGCCGGTTCCGGCTCCAACTGCAGGGTGAGCGGCACCGCCAGTAGAATGAAAGCGGCAGCCAGGAGCAGCAGAGCGAAAAGGGAGGCGAGGGCCCAGCGCAGGCCCCGGCGACGCCCTCCCCATCCTCCGCTGACCGGCGGAGTCACCGGGTCCAGGGGCGGCTTGCCCGGCGGCGGCGACACGGGCGGGGTGAGCGGGAGTCTCTCCGCCTGCCCGAGAGAGACGATGATCTGCTCCCCCCGCACCTCCCATAAAATCACCTCATCGCCAAGCTGCAGCTGGTCCCCCGATTTGAGCCAGGTGGAACCGGCCAGACGCTCATGGTTATGCCAAAGCGGCGGGGCGGAGTCTGCCGGCTGGACGAAGGGGTGCCCCTGCTCCAGGCCGATATAGGCCACCACCCCGGGAGCGCTCTGAAGCGGGATGGCGCTCCTTTCGCCCCCGACCGCCAGCGGGTAGTCTCCGGGTTGATAGCGCCGCTCTCCCTGCGCGCTCCTGACCAGTATGATGCGGTTCATATGCGCTCCCGGCAGCGGAGTTCGAGCTCCACCGGTGGACCGGGGCGCAGGGTCACCTCCCGCCGCACGTCCCGGTAACCCTCCCGGCTGCCCACCAGGGTATAGCGCCCGGGGCGCAACTCGACCTCCTGCTGCTGAAACCGGCCGAAGCGGCCCACCCGGTAGATCACCACCGCCGTCTCGCCGTCGGAGCGCAGGCGCAGGGTCACCCGCTGCCCCATGCGCTCCAGCAGGCGCGCCAGCTGCTCCCGTTTCGCCTGCAGTCGGGGGCCTGCTTCAGCCACCCCCTGCAGGTACTGCAGCAGCTCGCGGGCGTTGTCCAGGACCGCCTGCGTCTGCAGCCGCTCCGGTTGCTGCAGATACCGGTCGATCCGCTGCAGCAGTTTCAGCTGTTGCTGTGCGCGCTGCCGCCCCTGGCGGGCGAACAGCGCCTCTGGGTGCAGTTGGAGCGCCTCCCCGTAGAGCCGCTCCGCATCATCCCACCGCTCCTGCCCGGCGGCTTTGGCGGCTGCCTGCTGCAGCCGTTTCAACCGCGCCGCCTTGCCGGCCATCGCCAGCCGCAGCCGGGCATCCTGCAGCGCCGGGGCCGAGGGGTCCAGCTCCCCTGCCTGTTTCAGCGCCGCTACTGCAGCGGCCAGGTCACCCCGGTCCAGTGCCTCCAGCGCCCGGCCCATGGCCGCATTGAACGTCTGCTCCCGGATCTGCTTCCCCAGCCGCGCCACGCCCTCCCAGGCCTCCGGATACCCGGGATCCAGGGCGGCCGCCCGGCGAAATTTTTCAGCCGCCCCGGGCAGATCGCCCTGCCGCTCCAGGGCTGCCCCCTGCCGGGTGAGCTCCAGCACCTGACCTAGTATCACTGCCTGCTCCCGGCCCGCCCGGGCCTCTTCCGAGTCCGGTTGCAACGCCTGTGCGGCAGCGAAAGCGCGGGCTGCGGCCTTGGGCTCCCCGGCGGCCAGCGCCTCCCGGCCCGACTGCATGGCAGTGGAGAAACGCTCAGGCAGGGAGCGCTCCAGCTCATCCAGCGCCCGTGCCGCCGCCCGGTATTGAATGGCCGCCTGCTCGAAGCGCCCCCGGTCGAAGGCCTCGTCACCCCTGGTTATCTGGCCCGTCAGCTCCCGGAATGCATCAGCGGCCCAGGTTGCCGCGCCGGCCACTTCCAGTTCCGCCCGACGCCGCAGCACACGTTCCAGCGCCGCTTCCGCATCCCCCTTCTGCTGCAACAGCCGGCTGCGTTCCACTATCGGCCCCGGGGTTGCCGCAGCCTCCGGCGCCGGCCCGTTTACCGCGGTGGGGGTAACGACAGAGGGCAGGATCAACACCACCGCCAGCAGCAGTGCCAGCAGCAGCGCAGCGATCAGCCAGGGCCAGGGGAAAGTGCGGGACGGGGGATGGCTGCCACCGGTTTCCGATCCCGGAGGAGTCAGCTTTGGCACCGACTGCTGGTTTATGACGCTACGTTCCAATCAACTATCCGGGTAACCGTTCACGGAATCAATAGACATTAGGCCGCGGATCAACACGGATCAAACACAGATTTCCCTCGTTCCCACGCTCCGCGTGGGAATGCCGCCACCCGCGACGCTCTTCTGCGTCGCCTGGCACTACCCCCGAGCCACGCATGGGTTCCCACGCAAAGCGTGGGAACCAGTAGTAAGGTTCCCCTGTTTTTCATTCTGAATTCTGAATTCCATAGTCAGTTTCCCACCCCCAGCCCGGTCTCCGTGAGGTGGATACGATGCAGCAGTTTGCGCCACTTGGCGTACTGGCTCTCCGCGGAACCGGTGAGACGGTGGGTCTCCCCCTCCATCTCCACCACCATCGGGCTGGCCTCGGACTCGAACGAGGTACCCAGCTCATCCAGCGCATCGATATGGATCTGCTTCTCTGAATCCTTATCGAACCCGCTCTTGACCGCAAGAGCGCCACCGATGATCATCACGTTTCTCAGGGACTCGGTGCTGACCCGGACGTTCCTGTTTCCCAGTATACTGAGCGCAATGGCGCCGACGATGACACCGGCACCCAGCAACTTGCGGGTCATCGCCTGCTGCTCCACCTCGCGCAGACTGGTCGCCTCTTCAGAGCGGTACCTGCGCCAGTTGGCGTAGGGCTCCCAGAGGTCCCGGTAGTAGGCATCATAGCGGCCGTTCAGAGTATCGATGAAGAGATAGTCCCGTTCCCGGATGGCCAGCACCCGCTGCAGCATGGGATCCTCCTGCGCCGGCAACCGGCGAATCGTCCTGCGGCCCTGCCCGTCATCACCTACATAGCCCGCGAACGCGGAGGGGGCCATCTCAGTGGCGAACCTCAACTCTGCCACCTGCCGGATCCTGGCGGGGGTACCCGCCGGCAACGCCTCCTGCTGCCGGGCCAGGTCATTAGCGATGGCGTTGTATATCTGCTGGAAGGCGTCGATCCGCCCCCGGTCGATATGGTCATAAGCATCTGCCTTCACCACCTGCCGGTAATCCCGGTCCAGCCACTGCTGACCGGTGCTGTCCTGCGCCGTGATGTGCAACTTCAACTGCTCACCATCGGAGGCGAGGACATGTCCCCGGACCAGCAGCTCCGACCCGGGGTGGTCACCCTGGGGCAGCACCCGGACCGCCCCCCAGAGGCCGGTCTGCTGCAGTGTCTTCTTCAGCTGGACCGGGAAAAAACGCGCCTCCGCCTTGCGGATCTCCGGGGTGATGCCTCGGGCCATATCCTCTTCGGTCGGGGCGGGACCTTCATCGAACACCTCAATCCAGACATCCAGCAGGCGATCTTCCGGCAGATCCCCCGACGCCTTGTCCAGGGCCACCGAACCATCGATGTCACCGCGCTGCTCCAGGCTGGTGCAACCGGTGAGCAGCAGCAACAGTGTAAGCAGCAGATACAACAGTGACCGGCCCGGGTTCGTGATGCTAACCATCATCGGGTTGATGCCTTATAGCGCTTATATTCGTCCCAGAGCTTGCGGCGCAACTCCGGGTCCTGCTCTTTCATCGCAGCCTCTCGCAGTTGCCGGGCCACCACATCGTCACCCTTGCCGTCCGGGACATCTTCCGGCGGTGCGTTACCACCCTTGCCGCCACCGCCTGCACCCTTGCCAGATCCGGGTTTCCCGGCGCCTTTCCCCGCTTCACCGGGTTCCTCGCCGGCAGACGCCTCCTGCTCTGACCCGCCCTGGGTCGGGTCCCCATTACCCTCCCCGTGGTCGCCAGTTTCGCCACTCCCCCCATCCCGGCCCGCAACACCCTCGTTACCGGCAGCCCCGCCGCCACTGCTGCCACCGCTTCTCGGGGTACGGGAGGCGATCTTCCGCTGCTCCGTCAGCAGCATCTCATCGAACGCCCCCAGCCCATCCATCAGGACCGCATCCAGAGCGGCAACCTCTTCTTGCGGGGTCTGCTCGCTGACCGGGTCGCCCGGCATGCCCACTTGTGATGCCATGGCATCACAGGGCAGCTGCTCCCTGTCGGCATCGGAGTAGCGGCGCAACACCTCCCGGCACTGCACAGAGACACGAAAACCCAGATCCCCCAGATAACGGCTGAACTCCCGCTGTTGACCGGGGGTCAGGCGCCCGCTGGCAACCAGCGCCCGGTACTCACCCTGCAGCCGCTCCCAGGCCGCTGCGGTAACGATCAGCTCCTTCACCAATGGTTCAGCCAACAACTCTGCAGCCGGCAAACGGACTGCCACCACACTGAGCGCCGCGATGATCAGGATCTGCAACAGCTTGACGGAAAACCACATCGACCTACTGCCTGGGGAATCACTTTGCATTTTTTTATTTTAGCATGACCCAATCGCCTGCCATGCCCAGAGAGGGGAAGACATAACATTACCCCCATTCAAGTTAGAACGAAATTTCTCGCGCAAAGACGCAAAGGAAAATCAAAACTATTTTTTGCAGGGGCCCACACTCTGCATAAGCGCCTGTTCCACAGGCTGGTTTTTCTCCGAGACGCAGGCGCGCTACCGTATGCGCACCCACGCAAAGCGTGGGAACCAGCAGTTTTTTAATGTTTTCTTTGCGCCTTTGCGCCTTTGCGCGAGTAAATTTTTTAAGTTATGGGTAACGAGATGGGGAAGAGGGCACAAAGCTGGTCAGAGAGCACCCGAGGCCTTGATCGCCAGATAATTGTTGACCAGCGCCGCCGGCAGTTGGGGTGCCAGCAGATCCAGCGCTACCGCCCCCTGGTGGCGCAACACCTCCAGGCTGCGACGGCGGCTCTCCAGGTAGTCGTTGACCGAGTGGAACAGCAGGGCGCCGTCGAAGTCTGTAACCGGCCGGTTTTTGGTCTCGTCCAGCAGGGATTCCCGCAGGTTGGCCACCACCACCAAGTGGCGTCGCTGCAGAAGTCGTACCGCCGGGATCAGATCGACGTAATCCTCGTCCCGGGTGTTGGTCAGGATCACGACCATCGCCCGCCGCCGCTGCAGCTGCATCAGCTCCCGCGCCACCTGCAGGTAATCTGCCGCCTCGGTGGACGACTCGATGTCATAGCTCTGATGGAGAAAACGCCGCACCAGATCCTCTCCTTTTCGAGGCGGCATCCAGCGGCGGGTACCCCCAAACGAAAGAAAACCCACCGCATCCCCCTGGCGTGCCGCTACCTGGGTCAGCAGCAGCATCGCATTCAGCACCTGATCGAGGTGAGCCCGCCCCTGCTCCGTGTGACGCATGCGACGCCCACAGTCCAGCAGGAACACCAGCTGTTGGTCCCTTTCGTCCTGGTACTCCCGGGAGATGAGCCGGCGATAGCGGGAGCTGGCCTTCCAGTCGACCCGACGCATACTGTCGCCGGTGCGGTACTCCCGTAACTGCTGGAAATCGCTGCCCTCTCCCCGGCGCTGGCGCCGGTGGACGCCCATCTGATTCAAACGGTGGTCACTGGCCAGTCGGGCATAGCGGCCGACCTGCCGGAAGTCGGGAAACACCCGGACCCGCTCGGGCAGGGAAATGAACGAGCGATGCAGCCAGAACCCCAGGGGCGACCGGATCAACAGGTCGACCCCGGCAAACCAACCATTGCCCCGGCGGACCGGGCGCACCCGATAACCGGCCCGGGCTCGCCGCCCCCCTGGCAGCTGCAGGGAGATCGGCAGAGACTCCACCTCGAACCAGGGGGGGTGGTGGTCATGCAGACGCAGCCAGAGCGGGCGAGGCCCCCTGTTTTTCAGGGTCAGAGTGACCTCGGACCAGACACCTGTCGGGATGCCGTGTCGAACTTCTCTTTCCAGGCCGACCGCGGGCCGTTGCAATCCAGCCAGCAGATCCAGCAGAAAGATGCCTGCCAGCACCCCGGACACCCCCTCCCACAGGGGCGCCAGCCCGGGATAGAAAGGGAGAGACAGGGCGAGAGCCGTAAGCCCGCCGACTGTCATCAGGAGTCGCCGGGAGGGCGTCATGCCCGGGGGGCAACCACGTTGGCCAGGATATCCTGCAGTACATCGTCCGGGGTATATCCTTCGATCTCCATGTCGGTAGTCAGCTTTAGTCGGTGCCGCAGGGCGGCCAGAGCGACCCCCTTTACGTCATCCGGCACCACGAATCCCCGCCCCTCCAGCAACCCCCGGGCCCGCGCTGCCCGCAACAGGGCGATACTGCCCCGCGGACCCGGTCCCACGTCGATCCCGTTCCACTCCCGGGCAGCACGTACGATACGTACCGAGTAGGCGACGATCTGGTCGTCCACCCGCATCCGGGCGGTCTGCTGCTGCAGCTGCAGGATCTCCCCCGGTTGCAGCACACGAGCGACGGCAGAGGTGTCCAGGCTGTCTCCCAGGGAATCCGCGGTAACCTGGCGCAGTATCGCCTGCTCCTCCGCCTCTCCGGGGTAGTCGATGAACACCTTCAGCAGAAAGCGATCGAGCTGGGCCTGGGGCAGGGGGTAGGTGCCCTCCTGTTCGATCGGGTTCTGGGTGGCCATCACCAGAAATGGCCGCTCTACCGAAAAGGTGTGTCCCTCGATGGTCACCTGTTGCTCCTGCATCACCTCCAGCAGTGCCGACTGGGTCTTGGCCGGTGCCCGGTTGATCTCATCCGCCAGCAGGAAATTGCAGAATACCGGCCCCTTCCTGACCCTGAAGGTCTCGGACTTCATGTCGTACAGGGTGTGGCCGCTGATATCGCTCGGCATCAGGTCCGGGGTAAACTGAATGCGGTTGAAACGGGCCCCTACAGCGGTGGCCAGACTACGCACCAGCAGCGTCTTGCCCAGTCCCGGCAACCCTTCCACCATCACATGCCCCGCCGCCAGCAACCCGATCACCAGATCCCGCACCACCTGGCGCTGACCCACCAGCGCCCGTTGCACCTCGGTCTCGAGCCCGCGAATCCGTTCCAGCAACTGCTGATTGTTTTCCGTCATAACTTTTTCGTAGCTCTCATGTGGTGCGGTTTACGGTTTACGGTGATCAGAAGCCAGAGTCTCCTGTATCCAGACCTCAACACCCTGATTAGATCATGGATATATAACTTATTAGTTCTAATAAAAAAATACATTTTCAGACGAAAATTGGACACTCTGCAACGAGTACAGCCCGTTGCCGGCACCAAAAAAATGACAGGATTGTTCAGGATTAACAGAATTTGCAGA
>JAUXBK010000047.1 GCA_030619405.1 Sedimenticola sp.
GTTAAATATGTCCAATATTCGCCTCATTTAATCGAAAAATCTGACTCAAAATGGATTCCCCTCGCTACGACCGCCATGGATGGCGGAAGTGCCGGTTTTGCAGGAGCAACAAACCGGCCGGTTCCTATTCTCGGACAGCCTCCTGGCTCTGTATTGGATACAATGCCTCCACTATCTTTCACTGGAGAGACCCATGACCGTAGAGATCTATCACAACCCCCGCTGCAGCAAATCCCGCCAGGCCCTGCAGCTGCTGGAAGAGAGAGGCGTCCAGCCGAAGATCACCAGATATCTGGAGACACCTCCCACCCGGGAGACGCTGGACAAAATCCTGGAGATGCTGGGGATGGAGCCCCGCGACCTGATGCGTAAAAAGGAGAAAGAGTACAAAGAGGCTGGGCTGGATGACCCGAATCTCAGCCGGGGCCAGCTGATCCAGGCCATGGTGGACCACCCGAGGCTGATCGAACGCCCGATCGTGATCAAGGATGGCCAGGCCGCCCTCGGCCGCCCGCCAGAATCCGTGCTGGAGATCATCTGAATGCGCTATATCCTGGTGCTCTATTACAGCCGCTACGGTGCCACCGCAGAGATGGCCCATATGATTGCCCGCGGGGTGGAGGAGATTCCCGGCGTGGAGGCACGCCTGCGGGCTGTGCCCAACGTCTCCAGCGTCTGTGAGGCGGTGGAGGAGACGATCCCGCCGGCAGGCGCCCCCTATGCCACCCTGGATGACCTCAAGGGCTGCTCCGGACTCGCCCTCGGCAGCCCCACCCGCTTCGGCAACATGGCCGCCGCCATGAAATATTTTATCGATGGCTCCAGCCCACTCTGGCTCACCGGCGCCCTGATTGGAAAGCCGGCAGCGGTGTTTACCTCCACCTCCAGCATGCACGGCGGCCAGGAGACCACCCTGACCTCCATGATGCTGCCCCTGCTGCACCACGGCATGCTGCTGATGGGTCTGCCCTACAGCGAGCCGGAACTGCTGCAGACCAGAACCGGCGGCACCCCCTACGGCCCCAGCCACCTGGCGGGAAAGGAGAGCCAACTCCCCCTCAGCAGTGAGGAGAAGAACCTCTGTCAGGCCCTGGGGCGCCGGTTGGCAAGCACCGCGAAAAACCTGGCCGGGGGTTAGGGCTTGTCCAATAAATTGTTGGACAAGCCCTTAATGCAGATCCCACTCGACATCAGCTTGCGGGAGAGCGCCAGTCTGGCGTCGTTCCACCCGGGGGAAAACCGCCAGGTGGTCTCCGACATCCGGGCCTGTGTGGAGAACCGGGGCGAACGTTTCATCTATTTGTGGGGTGGTCCCGGAACTGGCCGCAGCCACCTGCTTCAGGCCGCCTGCCGGCTGGGTGCGGAACATCGTCTTGCGGTGGCCTACCTGCCACTGGTGCAGGCCGGGAGCTTCGAACCGGCGATCTTTTCGGATCTCGGCAGCCTGGACATCGTCTGTCTGGACGATATCCAGGCCATCGCCGGCCAACCGTCCTGGGAACAGGCACTGTTTCATCTGTTCAACCAGCTGTGGGACAGCGGGGCCCGGCTGCTGGTCAGTGCCGATCGCGCACCCGCCCGGCTGCCGCTGGGGCTGCCCGACCTGGCCTCACGCCTCGGCTGGGGGCTCTGCTATCAGCTGCAGCCGCTGGACGACCAGGAAAAGATGGCGGCGATCATCGACTCGGCCTCGCGACTGGGCATGACACTCCCCCCGGACACCGCACGCTACATCCTGCGCCACGCGCCGCGCGACATGGAATCGCTACAGCAGATACTGAAACGACTGGACCAGGCGTCACTGGCGGCACAACGTAAATTGACCGTGCCCTTTGTCAGGAATCTGCTGGGCTAGGAGCCTGTCCGAGAATTCACTCGTGGCTGCCATAGTCTGCTGCCCGGCGGCTCCAGACCCAGACGTAGTTGACGCCACTGGCGACGGTGGTGAAACCGACCAGCCAGACCATCCCCACGATCATCCCTACCGGCAGAGCGACCATCCCCTGGTCCACCACCACCACCAGCACCAGCAGAATCTGGGCCAGGGTATTGAACTTGCTGATCAGACTCGGCTCTGCCTCCAGTTCCCGGATCTGGAAATTGTAGATCAGGGCACCGGTGACGATGACCAGATCGCGCAGGATCACCAGCACCATCAGCCAGACGGGGATCAGGCCGAGCACCGCCAGCGAAAGATAGCTGGAGACCAGCAGCACCTTGTCGGCCAGCGGGTCGAGCAGTCCGCCCAGTCGACTCTGCCAGCCATAGTGCTTGGCCAGAAACCCATCCAGGCCATCGGAGACACCCGCGATCGCAAACAGCATCAGCGCGATGTCGAAGCGCTGCTCCAGCAGCATCCACACCACCGGTATCGAGAGGAAGATCCTCAGGATACTGATCAGATTGGGGATATCCTCCCTTTTCACTGGCGCATCCGGTAGCTCAGATCCACCTGCCGACCGGATCCCCCCCGTTGTTCCGGGGGACCCTCTTCGACCCCGGGCAACGGATCGAGGAACCCGCTGCCCGCTGCCGGCTCGATCAGCCCGCCCAGCTCCAGTCCCTGCTCCAGCGCCTGGATGCTGCCCCGGACCTGCAGCTTGAAGGTGACCGCATCCGGGTCGACCACGTCGACCATCGCCTGCCTGATGCTGCTTTGAGACTCCAGTAACCCCCTGACCGCCAGATATCGCTCCAAGTTGTCTATGCCGCCCACCCGCAGCTTCAGCTGGGAGTCAGAACTCTCGCCCTCCAGTGGCACGAAACGGCTGGCCAGCAGGCGCGCCACATGCTGAACCGCGTCCGCTGCCAGCGTGGAATCGCCCTTCGCCTCGCTGTTCCAGCTGGCGTGCTGCTCCCGCTGGTACAGAGTCCACTCCCCGCGCCAG
This sequence comes from Sedimenticola sp., assembly GCA_030619405.1. Lineage (GTDB taxonomy): Bacteria > Pseudomonadota > Gammaproteobacteria > Chromatiales > Chromatiaceae > JAUXBK01. Next base: position 2,889 of record JAUXBK010000047.1, read on the forward strand.
AGTGATCTGGCGACCCGGGTCATACGCCCCACCAGGATCAGGTCCGCAGCATAACGCCGGGAGGCCTCACGCACATTGGCCTCGAACCCCCCCCAGAGGTCCGAGATCGGCATTCGACCCCGGTCCTCCAGATCCATCAAAGGAAACAGCAGCGGCAGCCCCCGCTCTCCGGCCGCCTGCTCCAATGCCGTTCTGACCGGTTCTCCCTGTTCCAGCGGCAGCAGGTGGCGCCTTCCCTTCTGCTCCATCCCCACCCAGACCAGTATAGAGGGTCGATTACCCCCCCACACCGGGAACCCCAGATCGCGCAGCAGCTGATCCACTGCCCGGGCATCGAAACTGACCTGGAGCAGACGAGGCGGTTCCGAGCCGGCCGCTTCGCCCCCCACCTTCGCGCTGCCGCTCGGCGCATCCAGGTAACTGTACTGCTGAACATAGCGGGGCGCATTCCGGATCACCTCCGCCAGCGGCTTCCGGTCAGCCATACCCCGGTTCCCGCTCACCTTGATCAACACCTGAGCGAAGGCCTCGCGGATTGCACCGTTGCGCAGCTCGGCACTCTGACCCGCGACCGGCACTTCCGCCTGATAGAGCCCGGAGACCTGGGCCGCCTGCAGACCTTCCCAGGCCGGGAGCAATATCAGCAGCAGAGTCAAGCGGGCGGGGAAGGTTCGAAGGGCATGTATCATTCGCGCTTTCACTGTATTTGAAGTGGGTCTGAGGCCTGATTCTATCCCCCTGCAAAATTTCTGTCTAAAACTCTCTTCCCTGTTGCCCTCATCACCCAATTCGTTTCAAAGCCACATCGAGAATCACTGGGTTCAAAGCAGCGAACCCAACCCTGCAACAAAAGATTTGCTAAAATCCCTGAAACGCAACCCAGCCTGGAGTCAAGCAGTGGAGCAGCCCCCCCCTTCCGCAACACCCGGCCTCAGCTACCGGGATGCCGGCGTGGACATCGATGCCGGCAACCGCCTGGTGGAGCGGATCAAACCCATCGTCCAGAAGACCTTCCGCCCCGGTGTCATGACCGGTCTGGGCGGCTTCGGGGCACTGTTCGAACTGCCCCTGGACCGTTACCGGGAACCCGTGCTGGTCTCCGGCACCGATGGCGTCGGCACCAAGCTGAAACTGGCCCTGGCGCTGGACTGCCACGACACCATCGGCATCGACCTGGTGGCCATGTGCGTCAACGACATCGTGGTGACCGGTGCCGAACCCCTCTTCTTTCTCGACTACTATGCCACCGGCCATCTCGATCTGGACCAGGCGACCGACGTGGTAAAAGGAATCGCCCGAGGCTGCGAGCTGGCGGGCGCTGCCCTGACCGGGGGAGAGACCGCCGAGATGCCCGGCATCTACGGCGAAGGCGACTATGATCTGGCCGGCTTCTGTGTCGGCATCGCCGAGAAGTCCCGCATCATCACCCCGGAACGGGTCGTACCGGGTGATGTGCTGCTCGGCCTCGCCTCCTCCGGCCCCCACTCCAACGGCTACTCCCTGATCCGCCGGATTCTGGAACTGACGGATGCCGATCTGAAACAGCCGCTGGGTGAACAAACCCTGGGTGAGGCCCTGCTCGCCCCCACTCGGATCTATGTCAAATCCCTGCTGGCACTGCAGGCAGAGACAGAGATTCATGCGCTGGCCCACATTACCGGCGGCGGTCTGCCCGAAAACCTGCCCCGGGTAATGCCGCAAGGGACCCGTGCCCTGATCGACACCCGATCGTGGCAGCGCCCGGCCATCTTCGACTGGCTGCAGCAGCAGGGTGGCGTGGCCGACAGCGAGATGCTCCGCACCTTCAACTGCGGCGTCGGCATGGTGGTCTGCGTGGCAGCGGACAGCGCGAATCAGGCCATGGAGTTCCTCAGCCGCCAGGGTGAAACGGTCTGGCGACTGGGGGAGGTCGTCGCTTCGGAGGGGATGCCTTCGGTGGAGATTTCAGGTATCCCGGAGGCATGAAACCGGGCACCAAGCTGCCCCTGGTGGTGCTGATCTCCGGCAGCGGCAGCAATCTGCAGGCGCTGATCGACGCCATCGGGCAGGAACGGCTGCCGGCGGAGATCCTTGCGGTCATCAGCAACCGGGCGGATGCCTTCGGCCTGGAGCGGGCACGCCAGGCCGGCATCGAGACCCGGGTTCTCGACCATCGCGAGTTCCCCGACCGGGAGAGCTACGATCGCGAGCTGGCCGCTCTGGTGGACCAGTTCCAGCCGGAGCTGGTGGTACTGGCCGGGTTCATGCGCATCCTTACTCCTGAATTCGTAGACCACTTTCACGGCCGGATGCTGAACATCCACCCTTCCCTGCTGCCCCGGCACCGGGGGCTGCACACCCACGAGCGGGTGCTCGAGGCGGGGGAGACGGTACACGGCGCCAGTGTCCATTACGTTACCGAGGAATTGGATGGAGGCCCGGTGGTGATGCAGGCCAGGGTTCCGGTGGAGGGCGGTGACAGCGTCGATACGCTGGCCGCCCGTGTCCTCACACGGGAGCACCTCATCTATCCCGCCGTGATCCGGCTGATCGCCGCGGGACGGGTGCGACTCGAGGACAACCGCGTGTTCATGGACGGCGCATCCCTGGAACGGCCACTGACCCTGGCGCAGGGAGAAAGGCCTCCCGAATGAGGCACTACCTCCTGCTGCTGCTCGCCCTCCTCAGCGGATGGCCGCTGCCGTGGTCGGCTGCAGCCGCTGCAGAAAAAACCGGCCTCAGTCCCTTTGGCGCAACCTATCAGCTGAAAACAGGCAACATGCTGTTTGGTGAGGTACGGGTGGAACTCACCCTCTCCCCCACGGGAAGATACCGCTACCAGTCGCTGACCATCCCGGTCGGGCTGGCTGCGGTGCTGCGCAGTGACCAGGTCACAGAACAGAGCAGCGGACGCATCGGGCAGTGTGGTATCACCCCTGAGCACTATCTGTACCAGCACCAGAAGGCATCCCAGCCGCGACAGACCGAGCTGACCTTCGACTGGGTGGCGGGGCGGGTCACCAACCACTCCCGGGGTTCACACTGGAGCATGCGGGTCCCACCCGGCACCCAGGACAAGTTCAGCCAGCAGCTGGAGTTGATGCTGCGGATAAATGAGGGTTGCAGCAGCCCGCTGCAGTTTCCCGTCGCCGACGGGGGGCGACTGAAACAGTACCGCTTCGAACGCGGCGGCGAGACGTGGACAGAGACCCCCACAGGCCGTTTCCGAACCATCCGGCTGACCCGCAGCAAGGATAGGAAGTCTTCCCGGGCGACCCTGTGGCTGGCCCCGGCCCTCGGCTATCTGCCAGTAAGGATCGAAAAAAGGGACGGCAGCGGAAAGGTGGTCATGGAACTCAGCTCTTTTTCCCGGGATCCAGAAAATTCCCCAGAACGGCCGTGAAAAAGCCCCCGGGCGCCACCGTGACCCGGGTGTTCCCGATGTTGATCTGATCGATCTCGTAGGCGCTGATCTCGGTTCCCGCCTCCTGGTACATCTCGTGAGAGAGCTTCAGGTCGTCTGCCCAGCGGGAGAGAAAATCCTCGCTCGGCGAGATATAGACGATGCGCCCCACCTCCTCCTGGATCAGCTTCGAGGCGCAACGGGGACAGGGGGGGTGGGTAACGTAGACGGTACAGCCGCGCAGATCACGCTTGGCGAAGATCATCGCGTTCTCTTCCGCGTGGATGGTGAGGTTCAGTTTGCAGTGCCGATCCGTCAACCGCTCGTCGCTGTCCTGCACCCCCGCCGCAAAACCGTTGTACCCCAGCGAGACGATACGGTTACCGTCGGTGATGACCGCCCCCACCTGGGAGGAGGGGTCCTTGCTCCAGCCGGAGATGTGGGCCGCCAGGCCGAGAAAACGGGTATCCCATTTGGTGCTCATAGAGAGTGCTCAAATATGCCGGAGCAGTTCCCGGTATGCCGCCTGGCGCAGGTCGTCCAGCTTGAGGTCACCCGGCTCGGTCAACGGGTCGTCACTGCAGCTTCCCACCACTTGGGCGAGATAGGCATCCGGCCAGGTCTCCCGGACCTCCCGCTTCATCACCCGGGCCAGATACCGTGACAGGCTGATATTCTGGTTTTCCGCCTCCCTGCTTAGCCTGGACGCAGTTTCCCTGTCAACGGAAAAATAGAGTTGGGGCATGGCCACTCCTCGGCAATCACTGAAAAAAAATCGGCTTACATAACTTAATGTAATTATCATCATGTGAGGCAGAAATCAAGCGGCGGTATACCCTCGCTCCCTGGTTCCCATGGTCCTGAGACTGCGCAGGAATTACCCGTAGATCGGGCTGAGGTACGAAACCCAACAGATTGAAGAGGAGGCTGGATCTCAAGATCAGCGCACTTGGCAATCCGGCCATGCCCATGAAGATGCCCTTCGGCATTTCTCCTATGGCCGCCAATGAACGCATCTCACCACCGCAATGGGGATTGGTAAGCGGATCGACTTCGTACACTTTACAGATCAACCGTTCCCAGTCGCTACGGGCGGCCTATAAAACTGCCAAATAGTCATTTATGATGTCGCACAAGCCAGTTAGAGCATGAAGATGCTACAGGGTGCTTGGCTGCGATTGCACACCTCGTAACTTCAATGAATATAAGCATGAATCAAGGTCTGTAATGAATATGATGAAAGCGTTGGTCAAGAAGCACGCTGAAGAGGGTTTGTGGCTGAAAGAGGTGCCGATCCCCGAGGTGGGCGGCAATGATGTACTGGTCAAGATCAAGAAAACCGCTATTTGTGGCACCGATGTGCATATCTACAACTGGGATGATTGGGCGAAGAAGACCATTCCAGTGCCCATGACCATCGGCCATGAGTTTGCCGGTGAGATTGTGGCGTTGGGGGCCAATGTCACCGAGTTGAAGGTCGGTGATGTGGTTTCGGGCGAAGGCCATATCGTTTGTGAGCGCTGCCGTAACTGTTTGGCAGGAAGGCGCCACCTTTGTCCCAACACCATTGGTATCGGTGTGAACCGTGCTGGCTGTTTCGGTGAATATCTCTCCATTCCCGCAAAAAATGTGTTTAGACCGAACTTCGATATCCCAACGGATGTGCTGTCCTGTTTCGACCCCTATGGCAACGCGGTACATACCGCCCTTTCATTCAATATGGTGGGGGAGGATGTTCTGATCACCGGGGCCGGACCTATTGGAATTATGGCGGCAATGGTGGCCTCCCACTGTGGCGCACGAAATATCGTAATCACCGATATTAATGACTATCGACTCAATCTGGCCAAGGAGATCGCACCAAAAGCGATCCCCCTGAATGTGAAAGCTGGCCCCATCTCCCGCGAGTTCATGCGCAGCTTGGGGATTCTGGAGGGCTTTGATGTGGGGCTGGAGATGTCGGGTTCCCCCGCCGCGTTCAAAGAGATGCTCAGTATCATGATCAACGGCGGTTCCATTGCGATGTTAGGTATCATGCCCGACGGCACCGGAATCGATTGGAGTGATGTGGTGTTTCAGGGACTGACGATCAAAGGAATCTATGGCCGTGAGATCTTTGAGACCTGGTACAAGGGGGTGATGATGGTGCAAAGCGGCCTCCCCCTGGAGAAGGTGATCACCCACCATTTCCACTATACCGATTTCCAGCAAGGATTTGATGTGATGCGTTCAGGAGCCTCTGGAAAGGTGATTCTGAATTGGGATGAAGCGTAACTGATCGGGTCTGAAATATGAGCTTCAAAAGTACAAAAGAGAGTCTGGCTTCAGACTTGGAAGAGATCAAAGCCTCTGGTCTGTGGAAGATTGAGCGGGTGATTGCCTCCGATCAGAAGAACGATATTACCCTGGCCGATGGCAGCGAAGTGATCAACATGTGCGCCAACAACTATCTGGGGTTGGCCAACCATCCTGAGGTTATTGCAGCAGCCAAACAGAGTTACGACACCTGGGGCTTTGGACTCTCATCGGTACGTTTTATCTGTGGCACCCAATCGATCCATAAAACCCTGGAGCAGAAGATGGGTGAGTTCTTGGGGATGGAGGATACGATTCTCTACGCCGCCTGCTTTGATGCCAATGCGGGGCTGTTCGAGACCATTCTCGGCAGAGAAGATGCGGTCATCTCCGACGAGTTAAACCATGCGTCAATCATCGATGGAGTGCGTCTATGCAAAGCACAGCGTTATCGCTATAAAAATAACGACATGGTGGATCTGGAGCAGAGGTTGATTGAGGCTAAGAACAAGGGTGCACGCCGCGTATTGATCACCACCGATGGTGTCTTCTCCATGGATGGTTCTGTGGCCCAGCTAGATAAGATCTGTGATCTGGGGGACGAATATGATGCTATGGTGCACCATGATGATTGTCATGCGGTGGGTTTTATGGGTAAAACCGGTCGTGGTGTGCATGAGCATTGTGGCGTGATGGATCGGGTCGATATCATCACGGGAACCTTTGGTAAGGCGTTGGGGGGTGCTTCAGGGGGTTATACCTCCGGGCGCCAAGAGATTATCGATATGTTGCGGCAACGCTCGCGCCCCTATCTTTTCTCCAACACCTTGGCCCCCTCGATCTGCTCCGCTTCTTTGAAGGTGCTGGAGATGCTTTCCAGCTCAACCTTGTTGCGTGATCGGTTGATGGAGAACACCCGCTATTTCAGGGAGGGGATGCGCCAGGCTGGTTTCGATATCGATGCTGGGGAACACCCCATTGTGCCTGTGATGCTGGGCGATGCGGCGCTGGCCCAAGAGATGTCCAAAAGGCTGCTGCAGCGCGGTGTGTATGCGATCGGCTTTTTCTTCCCTGTGGTACCAAAAGGTAAAGCGAGGATCCGCACCCAGATATCAGCAGCCCACACCAAAGAGGATCTGAACAAAGCGATAGAAGCGTTCACCCAGACATGGGATGAACTTAAATTAGAGCGCCCACTCATTTAATGATCGGATTGCCGCTGGGGGGGAGTGCCCTTTAAACCTGCAACCCTGACATGCTCATGACTGAAATTTCGCGAGAGTTGCTCGATTCGGTTCACTCCGCCGGCGCATGTATGGTGGACATCCGTGAACTTGCCGGTAAGCTTGTCCATCTTTCCGCAGAACAGATTGAGCCACTCCTCCAGAAATTCGTGGACGATGGTGAAGACCGGTCGGTGAGCCGGCTATTGCAGGCCTGTGCGTTTAACGAGGTTCAGCTCGATCCTGCGGTTCTCTGCCGCTGTATCGGTGTGTGCGAGGAGATCCCCGATTCCGCCCCCTGTTTCGCACTACAGGACGAGAGCGCCATCTCACCGCTGCTGGCCGCGAGCGTCGCCGAAGAGTTGTCTGTGGAACGGAAGATCTACGCCGTCTCCCTGGCGACCGAACTAACCGTCAAGTTCGGTATGGACCCACAACCTGTCCGAAAGGTACTCTGGAAACATGAGCAGGGTATGCTGTCACCCCATTACAGGGTTTTAATCACCCATTTGCTACAGCTTCTGGAACAAGACTCAAGCCCCCGGCAGTCCCATATCCCCTACTGGACCGGTTTTCAGCTCTCGGATCTCCTACCCGAACACAGGCCCCGGGCTATCGTCGGTGGTGATTATACGGTGCGCCGCCCGGTTCCAAAACTCGGGCGCAACGAGCCCTGTCATTGCGGCAGCGGCAAGAAGTACAAGAAATGCTGTTACCTCAAGGACCAGGAGTTGTTGCGAGATGCGTCCCCGTACGCCGGGACCACTCGGAGCGAGCTGAAGAGCCGACCTGGCTTGGTCGACGACCCTGCTGTCATCTTGAATATGCGGGCCTACGAATTGAAAAGGGTCAAGCCGTCCGAACTGAGCGAAAATCAGCTTATTACCGGCTACCATTGTGCGTTGGATTATGGTCTGCGAGAACTCGCATTCGATATGCTGGTGGAATGCGAAAAACGCCCGAGCAAACACGAATTCGACCACGGGCATTTCGACGATCTCATCGAACGGGTACTGGAAGCGGGTGACCTGGATCTGGCGAGAAATATCAGAAATCACTGCGGCGATCATACGTGGTATCGGCCACACGCTATCCAGTTTCGCTTTGACCTGCTGGAGAATCCGGAGCGATTCGTCCCCCTGGAGCATGATTGTCGCGAGTCCGTGTCCGGGATTTCGGACGAAGAGACTGAAGACGACGAGCCATTGTTTCGCCTTGTCTACGACTGCGCTCCGCGTTATCCAGCTCTGGCTATTGTTCTCGCGCGTGCCGCGATAGCGAGTAACCCGGATCGGCATCTGGACAACGAAGTGTTGCTAGACATTATCCGCGACGCCCGCGTCGACCTGGATCTGGAACCATGGAACGATCCGGCGGAGTCGCTATTCGACTGGATCGAGAACCGGACCCACCTCAAGAAAAAGGAGGAGGCCGAAAACGAAAAGATTAAGCAGCTTTCCGGCGGGCTGGAGGCAGCACGTGCCGCTCTCGCCGAAAAGAAACAGGCGTTGCGTGATATGGAAAAAATGGTCCAAGAGGTCGGAAGGAAGCCGGAGAAGGACCCGGAGCCTGGACCGAAAGAAACCTCAGCAGGACACGACCCGGAAAACGCTGTTCATCAGGACAGGGAAAAGACATTGCAACGGCTACGCGCCCAAGTGACAGGCCTGAAAGCGGAAATCAGCGAGCAACATGAACAGCGCGGTCAACTGCGGAAGTTGCTGGAGCAGGAACGCAAGAAGAGCTCGGCGCTGCCGACGCAGAGTACGCCGGCGCAACGGGCAGGGCCCGATGCTGAGGCTGCAATCGTCGAGCCCTCAGGCAAACCCACCCTACCGGAATATGCGGATGCTTTCCGGAAGACCTGCGAATCCCTGCCACCAAATCTTGTCGCCAAGGCGATTCTGGCAACCGGGCGCTTTGCTGCCCACGATGGCGCGATCTGGCGACAGACCAAGCCAATCAAACGCCTGCCAGATCACTATCGCATCCGTATCAGTCTCGATTACCGCATGATCGTGCGCTGGCAGCCGGGCAAGTCACTGAGCATCCTCGATGTAATCCCACGCCAAGACCTGGAGTCCTGGATCAAACGGCGTGGCTGAGGGGGGCAACTGGTGCGCATTGAGACAATGCTGGTGGCGAGCTATGGCGAATGGTTGAACTCGGCCACCAGCTGATCCTGGCGGCATTTGGAAGAGGTGGACAACGAAATCCATGTTGTTCCCGAAACACCGGTTTCTGATGCCGAGACCGAGCACCGGGTGCGCTACGTGGTGCTCGACACCTACCGTCGGTTCCTGCACCATGAAATGGATGCCCACATTGGAGTAGACAAAGGGCGGGTGCGTATCAGGGCCGATCTGCGACGCCCCCGGGATCTGGTCATGCTCAAACACCAGCTGGCCAAGATCGAAGTTCGATGGTCTTGATCAGCAGATCGTGGCCATACCGAAGCACCTCACGGAAATCGCCAGAAAAGCCACACGATGCCACTGTATACCGAGATGCAGATCGATGCCCTGCTCACGAAGCGGGGTCAACCATGCTTCGATGCGGGTGCGTTGCTGTTGTTCGATCTTCTCTCTGAGCTCTCCGGGATGGGGTGTGGACAAGAGCATTTTCAACTCCAGGGGCAGGTCCTAATGGCCACCTGCTGATGGCGGTTAAGCCAACCGGCCAGGATGATTACCAGAAGCTGAATGTGGCTTGGATAGTTAGTCATCGCAGAAAAGAAATATCGAAATATTGTTTAATTAACAATAACATATAGTTCGTTCGAATATCTACGCCACACGAGTTAGAATTTTAACTTTATGGATACGACGACCAGAAGCTTGTTTAATTTCAACCGTTAAACCATCAATTTCAAAACGTTCATTGGTTTCAGGGATTCTTTCAATATCATTTACAATCCAACGACTAACACTATCCGAATTTTTACCCCGTAAATCCGTTTTAAAAAACTCCTTAATCAATCCTAATTCCACGCCCCCATCCACTTCAATACCATCGTCCATTGTTTTAATCCCAGAAGAGCGTTCCTTATCTGACTCATCATATATTTCACCCACCAGTTCCTCCAACAGGTTTTCCATCGTAGCCAGACCTCTCAGGTTACCGTGCTCATCCACTACAATGGTAAGATGGCGTTTTTGACGTTGAAGATCAGCAAACAGGTGATCAATAGGTTGGTTGAGTGGCGAAAATATTGGATCAATACCAATCTCTTTTAAAGGTTTGTCTATTTTATTATTGGCAATGGCAGTGGCAATATCATGCCAATGAACAATATGAGAAATATTCTCAACAGACCCACAATAAACAGGCACACGAGAAAAACCGA
>JAUXBK010000111.1 GCA_030619405.1 Sedimenticola sp.
CAGGTTGCCGGGGTGCTCGGGGTGATCGGGCCGACACGTATGGCCTATGACCGGGTGATTCCGATCGTGGACGTGACGGCGAAACTGCTTGGGGCCGCCTTGAAACCCCGTTGAAAAACCCCAGATTAAGGGCTTGCGCAAAAATACCAAGTTATTCCTGAGCAAGCCTTACAGGTCTGTCGAATTTGGTATGGGCAGGTGCGGCAGGAATCTTTCCCGCTACGGTTTTGGCCCTCCCGGTGAAAGAAAGGGTGAGGCTGCCGGATCCGGTATCGGGAGAGGGGGATTCCGGCTGTGCCGGCTGCAATTCTGGAAACTCAAACTAGTGAAACAGGGGTATTGGAATGGATAAGGATCAGGAAGCGGTCGAGAGCAGTGCCGCTGCCGGAGAGACGTCAGCAGCCGAGGTGGAAGAACAGCAGGGTGCCGGTGACCAGACGACCAGCCACGAGGAAATGAGGCTGTTGCTGGAGGATGCCCGGAGCAAGGCGGACGATCACTGGGACCAGCTGGTTCGGGCCAGGGCCGAGTTGGATAATTTGCGCAAACGCCAGGAGCGAGAGTTGGGGAACGCGCATAAATATGCGCTGGAACGTTTCGTTTCCGAATTGCTGCCGGTGCGTGACAGTCTCGAGCTGGGGCTGAAGGCGGCAACCGAAGAGGGTGCAGACCCTGTCAGGTTGAGAGACGGCACCGGGCTGACCCTGAAATTATTGAACGATGCCATGGAGAAATTCAACGTGGTCCAGATCGACCCGGAGGGCGAGCTTTTCGATCCGGAGCTGCATCAGGCGATGTCCCTTCAACCGCGGGCCGACGTGCCGCCGAATACCGTGGTATCGGTGGTGCAGAAAGGTTATACCTTGAATGATCGTCTGGTTCGACCGGCGATGGTGATGGTTTCCCAGGCACCCCAAGGTGAGCAGGGGTAAGCAGGGAACGGCAGGGATTTTCAGCGGCGTCCCTTGAAAACAAAGGGGATTACCCCATTTGAAGAGACAAGCCGAATTCAAACAGATTAATAGATACAGATAATCACCGGAGAGACCGAAAAATGGGAAAAATTATAGGAATCGACCTGGGCACCACCAACTCCTGCGTGGCAGTGATGGAGGGTGACAAGGCCCGTGTCATCGAAAACAGCGAGGGTGACCGCACCACCCCTTCGATCGTTGCCTATACCGGAGATGGGGAGGTGCTGGTGGGCCAGTCGGCCAAACGTCAGGCGGTGACCAATCCACACAACACTCTGTTCGCCATCAAACGTCTGATCGGTCGCAAGTTCGACGACAATGTGGTCAAGCGCGACATGGACATGGTCCCCTACAAGATCGTCAGGGCGGACAACGGTGATGCGTGGGTGGAGGTCAATGGCAAGAAGATGGCCCCCCCCGAGGTTGCGGCCAAAGTGCTGCAGAAGATGAAGAAGACCGCCGAGGACTATCTCGGAGAAGCGGTGGAAGAGGCCGTGATCACGGTACCCGCCTACTTCAACGATTCTCAGCGTCAGGCGACCAAGGACGCTGGCCGGATCGCCGGCCTGGATGTGAAACGTATCATTAACGAGCCTACGGCAGCGGCCCTCGCCTACGGTATGGACAAGCAGACAGGTGACCGTAAGCTGGCGGTCTACGACCTGGGCGGTGGCACCTTCGATATCTCCATCATCGAGATCGCCGAGATCGATGGTGAGCATCAGTTTGAGGTGCTGGCCACCAACGGTGACACCTTCCTGGGTGGTGAGGATTTCGATCTGCGCATCATCAACTATTTAGTGGAGACCTTCAAGAAGGAGCAGGGCGTCGATCTGCGCAACGACCCGCTGGCGCTGCAGCGTCTGAAGGAGGGGGCTGAGAAGGCCAAGATCGAGCTCTCCTCGAGCCAGCAGACCGACATCAACCTGCCCTATATCACCGCGGACGCCAGTGGGCCAAAGCACCTGAACATCAAGCTGACCCGGGCCAAACTGGAAGGGCTGGTGGAAGAGCTGATCGATCGGACCATGGAGCCCTGCAAGGTGGCGCTGAATGATGCGGGCGTTAGTGCATCCGATATCGATGACGTCATCCTGGTGGGTGGCCAGACCCGCATGCCCAAGGTGCAGGAAAAGGTGGCGGCGATCTTCGGCAAAGCCGCACGCAAGGACGTCAACCCGGACGAGGCGGTGGCCGTGGGTGCAGCGATCCAGGGGGGTGTGCTGGCCGGCGACGTGAAAGACGTGTTGCTGCTGGACGTGACTCCGCTCTCCCTCGGTATCGAGACCATGGGTGGTGTGATGACCAAACTGATCGATAAGAACACCACCATCCCGACCAAGGCGAGTCAGGTATTCTCCACCGCGGACGACAACCAGACCGCAGTCACCGTACATGTGCTGCAGGGTGAGCGTGAACAGGCTGCGGCCAACAAGTCCCTGGGGCGTTTCGACCTGACCGACATCCCGCCGGCATCGCGTGGGGTACCGCAGATCGAGGTGAACTTTGACATCGACGCCAACGGTATCCTCAACGTGTCGGCCAAGGACAAGGCCACCGGTAAGGAGCAGTCGATCGTGATCAAGGCCTCTTCCGGACTGAACGATGCGGAGATCGAGCGTATGGTCAAGGATGCCGAAGCGCACGTGGAAGAGGATCGGAAGTTCCACGAGATCGTAACGGCCCGTAACAATGCCGATACCCTGATCCACGCCACCAGGAAGTCCATGGAAGGGCTTGGCGACAAGCTGGAATCGAGTGAGAAAGAGGCCATCGAGAGTGCCATCAAAGATCTCGAAGAGGCGATGAAGGGCGAGGACAAAGATGCGATCGAGACCAAGACCAAGGTCCTGACCGATGCCTCCGCCAAGATGGCCGAGCGTCTCTACGCCCAGCAGGGCGATGACGCCGGGGCTGCTGCCGGGGCGGCGGCGGGTGCAGGTGCCGCGGGTGCGGAAGCCGCATCGGCCGGTGGCGACGATGACGTGGTCGACGCCGAGTTCGAAGAGGTGAAGGACGACAAGAAGTGACCATTGAGCAGTTACGGTAGCAACGAAACGTGCGGGCGCCTGACGTGTCCGCACGTTTTCGCCTGATAGAAGACAGAAAAACAGCAGATCGAAAATGTCAGAACGCGATTACTACGAAGTGCTGGGGGTCAGCAAGAACGCCAGCGAGGCTGAACTGAAGAAGGCCTACCGCCGGCTGGCGATGAAATATCACCCGGATCGCAACTCGGGAGAAGAGGCGGTGGTGGCGGAGATACACTTCAAGGACGTGAAGGCCGCCTACGAGATCCTCAGCGATCCCCAAAAGCGCGCCGCTTACGATCAGTTCGGGCATGCCGGCGTCGATCCCTCCATGGGCGCGGGACCAGGTGGGCCCGGGGGTGCCAATTTCAGCGACATCTTTGGTGATGTTTTCGGTGACATATTCGGCGGCGGCCGTGGCAGCGGTGGCCCAAGGGTGCAGCGGGGTGCCGATCTGCGTTACAACCTGGAGTTGACCCTGGAGGAGGCCGTGGCCGGCACTTCGGTCAAGATCCGGGTTCCGACCATGGTCAAGTGTAACGTCTGTCGCGGAAGCGGTGCCAGGAAGGGCAGCAGCCCCAAGACCTGCCAGACCTGTGGTGGACATGGTCAGGTGCGGATGCAGCAGGGCTTCTTCTCGGTACAGCAGACCTGCCCCACCTGCCATGGCAAGGGTACGGTGATCGAAGATCCCTGTCCCGCCTGCCACGGGGCCGGCCGGGTGCAGCAGCACAAGACCCTGTCGGTAAAGGTGCCAGCCGGCGTCGATACCGGGGACCGTATCCGGCTGGCCGGTGAAGGTGAGGCCGGTGGGAACGGTGGCCCGCCCGGGGATCTCTATGTGCAGGTGATGGTCAAAGAGCACGAGATCTTCTCCCGGGAAGAGAACCACCTCTACTGCGAGGTGCCTATCCCCTTCGTTATCGCTGCCCTGGGTGGGGAGCTCGAGGTGCCTACCCTGAACGGCAAGGTGATACTCAAGATGCCGACCGGTACCCAGTCCGGGAAGATGTTCCGCATGCGTGGCAAGGGTGTGAAACCGGTGCGGGGCGGGCCGGTGGGTGACCTGCTGTGCCGGGTGATCGTGGAAACCCCGGTCAACCTGACCGAGCAGCAGAAGGATATCCTGCGCCAGTTCGAGCAGACCATGGAGGGGAGCGGCAAGAAGCACAACCCGAATGCCCACTCCTGGCTGGGCGGGGTGAAGAAGTTCTTTGAGGGAATGGGGTTTTAGAAGCAGGTACTAGGCGCTAGGTCCTAGGAACTAGGAAAAGCAAAAGAAAAAGCAGGCCTCCCGGCCTAGGGGATGGATATGATTCGAGTAGCAGTGGTGGGTGCGGGTGGCCGGATGGGCCGGACGCTGATCGAGGCGGTGACCAATACGCCGGGCATGGCGCTGGGGGCGGCGACCGAGAAACCGGGCAGCAGCCTGATCGGCAGCGATGCCGGTGAACTCGCCGGGGTAGGCCGCAATGGCGTCACCCTCGCCGATTCGCTGGAACCGATGGCCGACGCCTTCGACGTGGTGATCGATTTTACCGCCCCGGCTGCTACCCTGGCGCACCTCGCCGTCTGCCGTGCCGCCGGCAAGCGGATGGTGATTGGCACCACCGGCTTCAGTAATGAACAGAAGCAGGAACTGAAACAGGCTGCAGAGGAGATCGGCATCGTCTTCGCCCCCAACATGAGCGTGGGGGTCAACCTCTGCTTCAAGCTGCTGGATATCGCCGCCCGGGTGCTGGGGGACGAGGTGGATATCGAGGTGATCGAAGCCCACCACCGGCACAAGGTGGATGCCCCCTCAGGTACGGCACTGCGCATGGGCGAAGTGGTGGCGGATGCCCTCGGCCGAGACCTGAAGGCGTGCGCGGTCTATGGCCGCCAGGGTGTCACCGGGGAGCGGGAGCGCAACACCATCGGATTCGAGACCATCCGGGCTGGCGATATCGTTGGCGAGCACACGGTGATGTTCGCCGGACTCGGTGAGCGGGTGGAGATCACCCACAAGGCCTCCAGCCGCATGACCTTTGCCGCGGGTGCCGCCCGGGCCGCCGGCTGGATCATGCAGCGGGAGAGCGGCCTCTATGACATGCAGAATGTGCTGGGCCTGAATTGAGCAGGTGACCCGGAGATGACATAAACCGCTTCAAGACCCTTTGTCTCTGCCTCGTCCTGCTGCTGGCGGGGTGCGGCACGCCAGATGACTCCCCGGAGCAGCGGCTGCGGGCGTGGGTGGCCAGCGGTGAGGCGGCAGCGGAGGGTCGCTCGCTGACAGAGTTCAAGGCCCTCGTCTCGGAACGGTACCGGGACCGGGCCGGACGCACCCGCCGGGATCTGGTGCGGCTGGCGGCGAGGTACTTTCTGGGCCACCGGTCTATCCACCTGCTCACACAGATCCAGCGGATGGAGTTGATTGATCCGGAACGGGCACAGCTGACCCTCATCGTGGCCATGGCCGGCCGGCCTTTCCCCGATACGGCACAGCTCTCCGGGTTTCGTGCCGACCTCTACCGTTTCGATCTGGAACTGGCCCTGGAGGAGGGAGCGGGGTGGCAGGTGACCAGCGGCAGCTGGCGCCGGGTCGGGGAGGAGGCGTTCCTGGAGTGAATCCTGCCGGTAGCCACCGTAAATAAGGCGGGGTGAACCTGTGCATGGCGGTAACACCCCTCTTGATCCTGGCACGTGATCTGCATGGCTCTCCCCTATATATAATCGACCAGGGGATCGAGCGAATGATCGAACTGACAAGCAGCGCCCGAATCACCCTCTCTGCCACCGAATCGTCCCCGGAACCCGGTATCGGTCCAGGAGAGGAGTCCGGCCTGGAGCCCTTGCAGGAGACGGGGTTCGGGCAGATCCTCTCCGATCAGGAGGGGGTTTTGAAACTGCTCGAACAGCTGATGCCTGAAGAGGAGATCGGACAGGAGGAGACCCTGCCGCAGGGCGGAACGGATTTGCCGGCGGCGGCAGATATTGTCACCGATGCTTTGGCCCCGATGGGCCAGGTCCTGCCGATCCCCCCGTCCGGGACAGCAGCGACCGGGACCCCTCAGATCGGGACGTCAGCGACCAGGGGCCCCCAGATCGAGACGCCAGCGATCGGGGCTCCCCAGACCGGGACGCCAGCGATCGAGGCCCCCCAGATCGGGACGCCGGCGATCAGGGCCCTCCAGATCGGGACGCCAGCGATCGGGATACCTAAGGGCGGTGTCATTCCCGTCATATCGCTCGATACCGGGCGGCATTTTGAAGTTTCCGCATCCGATGAGTCCGTTGCCAGCGGGTTTCCGGGTACTGTAACGGTAAACCCCAGGAGCACGGATCCGACGCTTATTCAAAGTCTGATGACAGAGAAGAGCGGCACGGCTACCGCCGTGCAGTTGCCCCAGATCGATCCAACCCTGATCTCAGATGGGGAGAAGCCGGTTCACACCGATAATCGCGCAGACGCGTTTGCCACCACCCTGGGACGGATCACGGGGGAGGGCGGGATCACCGTACGTCCGGTAACGGCCCCACTGCCGAGTTTCAGCCTGCCACCCGGGCAGGATGGCTGGTCACAGGAGCTGGGTGACCGGGTATTGTGGATGGTGGGCCGATCCATTCAGAGTGCCTCCCTGCGCGTCACCCCGCCCCAGATGGGGTCGATCGAGATCCAAGTGACGCTGCAGAACGACCAGGCCCAGGTCAGTTTCACCACCCACCATGGCGCGGTGAAGGAGGCGCTGGAAGCGGCCATTCCCCGCCTGCGGGAGATGTTTGGGGAGAATAATCTGCGATTGGTGAGCGTGGATGTGGGGCAACGAGGAGAGGGTGACTCTCGCCTCACGGCGGAAGACTTCGCAGGCCAGGGGGAAGCGGGCGATCCTGGTCGGTCAACCTTTAGTGCGGCCGCCGAACCGGGGGACGAACTCCCCGGGAGCGGGACGGAGCACTACTATCGGAGCAACGGTCTGCTGGACGACTTCGCCTGAGGCACCCCATCCACAGCGACAAGGAAGCCAGCCAGAGGGTTGCCTACGCCAATCCAGCGGAAAAAGAATCACCACGAAGCGCACGAAGAACACGAAGAAACATTTCAAGCAAGAATTCTTCGTGCTCTTCGTGTCCTTCGTGGTGAAAAACTTGGTTGGATGTTTGTGCTCTATTGCCATATTGAGAATTGCTCACGCCAATCGCTCTCTGGGGTCTGAAAAAGAATACCTGCTACAATGACACGCTCCGCCTGCCTGGCCGATGACAGACCCGGTGCGGGCGGGTGGCGGCCGGCCGCAGAGGGTTCATGAGGCAGGGAGGGTTCCAGAGGCGTGCGCTTATTGAAACTGCTGTTCATCCTGTTGCTGATGCTGCTGGGTGCGGCATTCACCTTGATGAACGACGGAAACGTCAATCTGAACTACTACTTCGGCAACCGGGAGCTGCCGGTCCCGGTGGTGATCCTGGGCGCGGTTGCCGTGGGTGCCCTGCTTGGTCTGCTGGCGGCACTTAGAAATATCACCCGGCTGCGACGGGAGAATGCCGCCTTACGCCGTGAGATCCGCTCTCACTCCCGGGATACCGACTATCTCTGACCTACCACTCTCCAGACCGCAAGAGAAACCGATGACCTCCATCCAGACCCCCCCCCGTATCATCGTGGCCCTCGACTTTCCCGTCGCCGAACCGGCTCTGGAGCTGGTAGCGGAGCTCGATCCCTCTCTCTGCCGGCTCAAGGTGGGGAAGGAGATGTTCACCCGGCTCGGCCCCGCCTTCGTGGAGCGGCTGGCAGCCAAGGGTTTCGATATCTTCCTGGACCTGAAATTTCACGACATCCCCAACACGGTGGCGGCCGCCTGTGCGGCGGCGGCGGATCTGGGCGTCTGGATGGTCAACCTGCACGCCTCCGGCGGGCGGCGCATGATGGAGACCGCCCGGGAGCGCCTGGAGCGCCTCCCGGAGCGGCCGCTGCTGGTGGCGGTGACTATTCTTACCAGCCTGGGTGAGGCGGATATCGCTGAGGTGGGGTTCAGCGGCACACCGGTAGAGAACGTCCTGCGGCTGGCGCGCCTGACCGACGACTGCGGGCTGGACGGTATCGTCTGCTCCCCCCGGGAGGCACCCGACGTGCGCCCGCAGGTGGGCCGCGACTTTCTGCTGGTGACCCCCGGCGTGCGCCCCCGGGATGCCTCGCTCGACGACCAGCAGCGGGTGAAGACCCCGCTGGATGCCTTGCAGGGGGGTGCCGATATGCTGGTGATCGGCCGCCCCATCACCGCCGCCCCCGACCCCCTGGCCAGCCTGCGCCGCATCCAGGCGGAGATCGCAGGGTTTCAGCGCTAAGGGGCTTGGAAAAGATTAAATTACGCGCCTTGCTTGTCTATGGCTCCGTCTTCGGTGTTGCGCCAAGGGTTACATACAACGAGTATGCGCCCCTTGGCGCGCCTTGAAGACG
>JAUXBK010000014.1 GCA_030619405.1 Sedimenticola sp.
CGAACAAGTTTTGAAAGATCGTTGCACGGTATCGGACAAACGCTTCGGAATACATTGACTTCGATGCTTTGATCAGGCCGATTTCACGAGCAACCGCTGAGCAATCGATTTCTGTTATAAGTAATGACACAGACTTGATATTATTTAACATGGCGAATACTAGATTGAGCACAAAAGGCTCCAACGATAATTTATAGGTATTGGCATCGTCTTTTAGTTGGGCGCATTGCTCTCTCAAAAGTGGAAGCAAAGGGCTTAAGATTGTTTCGAAAACGGTTGTCGTAGTTGCTTTCACCTGTTCCATTTCGAGCTCCAGATCGGTAATGACACGAATTCAGCGTGAAATTACAGGAAGCTCGAACAAATGTCTACTGGTTTAGGCAACCCATTGTTGTATAATATGTTTTTCTTATTTCTTATCAAGGTAAAAGCTATTAGCAAAATCTATGCCGAACGCTATTGGTTTGAGGTACTAGACACAACAGTTAGTCACCTTCCGGATTAAACCTGAATGATTACCGTGAAAGAGTACTGGCAATAGCCGCAGTCTTGGCCGACAGCTCCAGGGAACAGGTCCATTTGTAGGCCAGGTCGAGGCTCTCGGCACAGGTGTAGACGCCATGTCCCCGCACCACCATGATCCTGTGCCCGGCCAGCTGCTCCGCCACCATGGACGGGGCCTTTTCCACATAGTCGACGTAGGGGATAGTGACCACCGGCACCTCTGAAAAATAGTACTGCCCCTCGAAATCCAGCGGCTGGAACGGCTTGCCATCGAGGGTGATGGCCACGCTGTAGGGGCCATGGCTGTGGAGTACTGCCCGAGCACCTGGATTATACTGATAGACCCGCTGGTGCAGGGGTCCGTCCAGGGATGCACCTTCGGTACAAGGGCCGTTCAGAGGGCAGCGGATCAACTCGTCCACCGTCAGTGTATCGGCACAGGCCCCGGTGGGGGTGACCCAGAGCTTGTCTCCCACCCGCACCGAACCGTTGCCGCTGTGGGAGTCATTGTTACCGTACTGACGAAGCCAGCGGTAGGTCTGGATCAATGCTGCTCTTGGTTCCATTTCAGGATATAACTCACGATAACTTGCGGGTCGTTGATATCGAGGATCGGAAGATCCGTCGGCCGACCGATAGCATCATCGGTGGCAATGGCGATCACATGGGGGTCGTTGGGAAAGATCAGGGGTTTCCCCAGCGACGGCCGATGCAACTCGATCTTAGGAAATGCCTCGTGCCGGAAACCCTCCACCAGGATCAGGTCGAGGCAGGAGCGATCGAAACGGTCCAGCATACGCTGCAGATCCGGATCTCCCTCATCTTCGGTATCTGCGATCAAGGCCCAGCGGCTGGGAGAGGCGATGAGTATCTCTGCGGCGCCCGCTTTGCGCAGCTCATAGCTGTCTTTTCCCGGCTGATCGATCTCGAACCTGTGGTGGCTATGTTTCACCATTCCAACCCGCAACCCCTGCTCCTTCAGCAACGGCAGCAGCTGCTTCAGCAGAGTGGTCTTGCCGGTGCCACTGTAGGCGGAGAACCCCAGTACCGGTATCTTTTGTCTGTCCACCATCCTGCTCAACCCAGGCACTTCGATCGTGATCCAGGCCTTATGATAACCCATATCGTTACCCATATCTTGGTAGGAAAAAATGTTTTCACACGGAGTCACGGAGACACGGAGAAGAAGAGATGAATGAGAATGAAATCGGAGGTATTGTCGTCGACTGTGCCGTAAAGACGCATATGTCTCGGCCCTATGCCTACTGGGTAGAAAGGTGGTTCTCTACTGAATTTTGGTGAGGCCCTGATGGAGGATGGTATCTCCCGTATCATAAATGGCAAACTGTAATAACCGCTTTATTCTTCTCCGTGTCTCCGCGCCTCCGTGTGAGGCAATTCTTTCGAGTCGAGTTGTGGGTAACGATATGGGCGCACCTGCCTCCCATTCCCCTGTGACAGCTACACCGCTTCCTTCATACCATGGAGCATGACCACCAGCTCGGCCTCATTCCGGGTGAGTCCCAGCTCTTCCACCAGACGAATGGCGGAAGCACCCTGCTGTACCAGCTGGATCGCCTCACCATAGGGTTGCTCACCCTGCTGCTGGTTCTCGATCGCTTCCTGGCGGTATCCCAGATCCCGTCCCTGTTTTTCAAGCCTGGAGAGCCGGCGGTCCACGCCGACCGCCCCGGCACAGAGTGCGGCCAAAGTCCCGTTCAGGGCCTCGATCCGGACCAGGGCGCCCGCCAGCCTCCTGCTCTCCTGGCGAACCCTCCACGACAGCATTCCGACAGACACCAATGCACACAGGGTGATGACCAGAAGCCAGATAGCTTGCATGTAGCCCCCTTCAGGCATAATCATCGACCCTCGGTTGCTCCAGTTCCCCGCCCTCTTCCTGATGCCGCTTCTCGTGCTGTTGCCGCCGTCTCGGCGGCGCTGGTGGCCTGTGCCTGGCCGGATGCTCTTCCCGTCGCACGGGCCACACCGGTTTCACCGGTGACGGTTGGTTGATCTCTGCCATCGCTGCCATCCTTCGGGGAGCTCACGGCATCCCCGCCTCACTCCACTCGCCATCCGCCAACAGTTTGTTCAGATCGACGACGATCAACAACCCCCCTTCCCGGGTGGCGACGCCCTGGATATAACGTGAACTATCCTCATCCCCCACGTTGGGGGCGGCATCTATCTCTGAATCCTGCAGTTCAACCACCTCAGAAACGCTGTCCACCAGTATCCCCATCACCTGCTGTTCAGATTCGATGAGCACGATGCGGGTGGCATCTCCGATCTCACCGGGCGGCAGTGCAAAACGTCCACGGGTGTCGATCACCGTTACTACGTTACCACGCAGGTTGATGATACCCAGTACATAAGGGGGTGCCCCGGGTACTGGCGCAATCTCACTCACCCGAAGCACTTCCTGCACCTGCATCACGTTGATGCCGTAGGTTTCGCCATCCAGATGAAATGTAACCAGCTGGATCAAGGGATCCTCAGCGGAAGATTCAGCAACGGCTGTTGTCATGACACCACCTCTCATTGAAAATCACTCGTCAAAATTCAGGCGCTTTGACGGGCACCTGAATAGTCAGCACAATCCATGCCTTTGCTTCCGCTGCACCTGACACCATGCCGTTACCCATAATACGACACGAAAGAATTGCCGCACGCGGAGGCACTGAGACACGGAGAAGAATAAAGAGGTCATTCCAGTTTGCCATTCTTGATACGGGAATATAGCGTCCTTCAGCAGGGCCTCACCGAAATTCAGTAGACAGCCAACCCTCCTAATAGATATTCTCCAGCAGACTTGGGCCGAATCGCATATGCATATTTACGGCACAGTCGACGACAATATCTCTGATGTCATTCTCATTCATCTCTTCTTCTCCGTGTCTCCGCGACTCCGTGTGAGAACGTTTTTTCTTACCGAGATATGGGTAACGATATGTTCCCTAGTACTCCACCAATATTACGTTGCTGGAGTACCAGCCACTTTCAGTTCACCCACATCCCGCTGCTCGCGCTGCTGTCTGGCAGCCATGATAATAATGGCGACTCTACGGTTCTTTGCCCGGCTCGCCTCATCCCCGTTTTCGGTGACCGGCCGAAATTCCCCATAGCCGATGGCTGACATGCGGTCTGGTGACACGCCTCGCCGGGCAAACAGATGCACGACACTGGCGGCCCTTGCGGCTGAGAGCTCCCAGTTGGAAGGGAAGCTGACGGTCTTTATCGGCAGGTCATCCGTGTGGCCCTCCACTTTGATCTGATTCGGCAGGGGCTTCAGGATCGCTGCAACATCACCGAGCGCCTTCACCGCGTCACGGGAGAGGCGGGAACTGCCGCTCTTGAACAGCATCCTGCTCTTCATTTCCACTTCCAGGCCCCGTTCCGTCTGTGTGACCTTGACCAGGTCCTGATCGATGAATGGACTCAGCTCTCCTTTCAGATCGGCTGCTATCCTGGAGAGAGACGCAAAGTCCAGACCGGTCGGCCCGGGCCCCTCTCCCGCCATCTGCTCCGCCTCCTGATCCATCCGCTCTGCCTTGCGGGCCAGTTCCGGGGCAGCAAACTCGCCTGCCACCGGATCCGGCATCCGAACCTGTTCCCCGATCTGAATGGGATTCAGACTCTGGGCCGAGGTCTGAAACGCATCGGTCAGAGTGGCAGAGAGCACCCGGTACTTGTCCTCGTTGACCGAGGAGATGGAATACATGACGACGAACAAGGCAAACAGCAGGGTGATGAAATCCGCATAGGAGACCAGCCAGCGATCGTGGTTGTCCGACTCTTCCTCTCGTCTCCGCCGGGCCATGACTCAGTTGATAAACCCCTGCAGTTTGGACTCGATATTGCGGGGGTTCTCCCCCTCTGCGATGGACACGATGCCTTCGATCACCATCTCCCGGTAGTGTGACTTGTTGCGCGCCAGTGCCTTCATCTTGTTGCCGAATGGCAGCAGAAACAGATTGGCCAGGCCGACACCGTAGATGGTGGCGACAAAAGCGGTCGCTATGCCTCTGCCGAGCTGGCTCGGGTCGGCCAGATTCTGCATCACGTGGATCAGCCCCATCACCGCGCCGATGATACCGATAGTCGGCGCATAGCCACCCATGGCCTCGAATACCCGGGCCGCCTGCATGTCGTGCTGGTCCCGACTGTCCAGCTCCACCTCCAGGATCGAACGGATCACCTCCGGCTCGCTGCCGTCCACCAGCAACTGCATCCCTTTGCGCATGAACCGGTCGGGCTCTGTCTCGGCGATGGGTTCGAGCCCCAGAAGGCCCTCCTTGCGGGCCACATTGCTCCACTTCACCAGCTTTCTGATCGCCGGTTCCAGTTGCAGCTTCGGCGGGACAAACACGGTGCCCGCCAGGCGTAGAGCGTGGGTAAATACACTGACCGGGGTCTGCAGCAGGATGGCGCCAATGGTTCCCCCGAACACGATCACCAGCGCCGGGCCATTCAACAGGGCACCGAGATGCCCCCCGTCCAGCAGATTGCCCCCCAGAATTGCACCCAGCGCAATCAGGATGCCGAGGAGGCTCAGAACGTCCATCTCAAACCACCTTTCCGAGCGTCGGCCCGAGCTGGTTCAGGGGCAGGACCTGATCTGACAATCCCGCTTTTTCGACCGCCTGGGGCATGCCGTACACCACACAGCTCGCCTCATCCTGTGACCAGACAGAGGATCCACCCTGTTTCAACAGGCGTGCACCCTGTTTGCCGTCGGAACCCATTCCGGTCAACAGGATCGCCAGCACGGAGTCCGGCCAGACCCTGGCCGCAGAACCGAGGCTGATATCCAAGCAGGGCTTGTAGGTCTGGTCCGGTGAGCTCTCCCTGATCCGTATCACGGCACCAACCCCCTGGTGCTCCAGCAGCATCTGTTTCCCGCCGGGTGCCAGATAAGCCTGCCCGGACCGCAGCAGGTCGCCATCCTTCGCCTCTTTCACCGAGATACGGCACTGGGCGTCGAGTCGCTCCGCGTAGGCCGGTGTAAACGCGGCAGGCATGTGCACCACCAGCAGCAATGGGAGGGGGAAATCGCCGGAAAGCGTCGACAGCAGCCCCTGAATCGCCACCGGGCCTCCGGTGGACGCACCGATCACCACCAGCTTGAACCGGCCTCTGTGGAGGGGTTTGGATGTTTCCTGCGCGAACCGGGGGGGAGTGTGATTCAGCGAGTCCACAGTGACCCGCCTCTGACCCAATGCCAGTACCCGTAACGGTAGGATTCTTTCTGCTGTTCCCGCCCCTGCCCCGCCGTTGCCAAACTGTTTTGGCAGAAAATCGACCGCACCCGCTTCCAGTGCATCCAGAGTCGCCCGGGCACCCTGGTGGGTCAGTGCCGAGAACATCAGTATCCGGGTCGGGCTCACGGCCATGATGCGCCGCACCGCGTCGATGCCGTTCATTACCGGCATCTCCACATCCATGGTGATAACGTCCGGCTTGAGTCGCCTCGCCTGCTGCACCGCGGCGACTCCGTCGCCCGCAGTCCCCACCACTTCGATACCCGAATCGCTGCGTAGAATCTCACTGATTCGGCGCTGAAAGAAAGACGAATCGTCCACTACCAGCACGCGCACCCTGGAATTCATGGTCACTGATCAGTGTCTGCGGACATATTTCCGCATCAGTCCCGCGATATCCAGGATCAATGCGATCTTGCCATCGCCGGTAATAGTGGCCCCCGCCATTCCGTCCAGTCCCTGCAACATCGCTCCCAGAGGTTTGATCACAACCTCTTCCTGACCTACCAGATAGTCGACCACCAGGCCAACCTGTATATTGCCGACGTTTACCACCACCACATGACCCATCTCGCTCTCCCCGACCTGTGCTGCAGTGCGAACCAGCCACTGGCGCAGATAGAAGAGGGGCAGTGCCCGCTCCCGTACCATGATGGTCAACTGACCGTCCACCATGTTGGTCCGGTTGAGGTCGAGATTGAATATCTCCACCACGCTGGCCAGAGGCAGCGCAAATGGCTGTTTGCCAAGAACCACCATCAATGTCGGCAGAATGGCCAGGGTAAGCGGCAGTTTGATGGTGATCCGGCTTCCCTTGCCCAGTTCCGAGTCGATCTCCACCGTACCGTTGATCTGAGCAATACGGGTCTTCACCACATCCATACCCACCCCGCGGCCCGAGACATCCGAGATCTCGCTCTTGGTGGAAAAACCGGGCTGGAATATCAGATTGTAGCAACCCCGGTCATCCAGGCGGGCTGCCGCCTCCTGATCCATCATGCCCCGCTTCACAGCCAGGCGGCGCAGCACGCCCGGATCCATTCCTTTGCCGTCGTCGGAGATGGAGAGCAGGATATGATCACCCTCCTGGGCGGCCGAGAGCACCACCCTGCCCCGTCGCGGTTTCCCAGCCCGCTCCCGCTCCTCTGGCGTTTCGATGCCGTGGTCCACCGCGTTACGCACCAGGTGGACCATGGGGTCGGACAGGGCCTCGACCAGGTTCTTGTCCAGATCCGTATCCTCCCCATG
Organism: Sedimenticola sp.; assembly: GCA_030619405.1. Classification (GTDB taxonomy): domain Bacteria; phylum Pseudomonadota; class Gammaproteobacteria; order Chromatiales; family Chromatiaceae; genus JAUXBK01. The sequence goes on from JAUXBK010000014.1 coordinate 7,017, forward strand.
CATCTCCAGGTCGATCTCTTTCTTCAGGCTGCGGGCCAGGTCACGCACCACTCTCGGAAACCGCCCGAAAATTTTCTTCAACGGCTGCATGCGGGTCTTCATCACCGCGTTCTGCAGATCCGCGGTGACCACGTCAAGATTGGATACCGCGGTGGCGACCTCTTCGTCACTCATTCTGGCCTTCAGGTTCGACAGCCGGTTCCGGACAAGTACCAGTTCCCCAACCATGTTCATGATTTCATCGAGGCGTGCGGTGTCCACCCGCACCGTGGTTTCCGCCACCGGAGCCGGAGTACGTTCTTTACCCTTACCTGCCTCCCGAGCTTTCCCCTTCTCTGCCGACCCTCTTTTCGGTGGCACGGCGTCTGCCACCGGTTTGTCCTCCGCGGCCGGTGCGGCGGCACACTTCCCACTGTCTGCGACGATCGGCTTGTCCTGTGCACCTGCAGATCCTGTCGTTACCTCACCACCCTGGGGAACACCGCCGTGCCTGCACTTGCCATGCAGATCGTCCAGCAGGGCCTCGAACTCATTTTCGGTTATTTCTCCGTTCTCCCCTGCGGCCATATCGGCGGTCGGCTGATTCGGGGCTCCACTATGCTTTCCGGGCCCATGCAGTGCATCCAGCAACGCCTCGAACTCATCCTCGGTGATCGCATCCCCCTCCTCCGGGATCGCTGTGACGCGATCACCGCTGCGCTCTTCCATCACCGTCTGGGGCGGCTCGGGTTCCGGTTCTGAAACCGTCTCCGCCTCCTCCCCACCCTGATCCGACACCGACAGCACCTTCAGAACGGCCAGCAGCTCTGCGTCTGCAGGCACCGGTTCCTCCCCGGACTGAACCAGACTGAACATCTCGTTCACCACATCCAGCACCTGCAGCACCTTATCCATCAACTGCACGTCCACCTGCCGCTGACCCTGGCGCAAAACGTTGAATACATCCTCGGCCCGGTGACACACCTCTACCAGTGGCTCGATACCGAGAAAACCCGCGCCACCCTTGATCGTGTGGAAACCACGAAAGACAGCGTTCAGCAGATCATAATCATCCGGTGTCTGTTCCAGGTCCAACAGCTGTTCATTCAGCTGCTCCAGGATCTCACCGGCCTCGACCAGAAAGTCCTGCAGGATCTCGTCATCCATATCGATGAACATAAGCCAGCCTCTATACCTTGTTCGTCGCTGCCAACAATCGCTTTTTGCTCAAGCCCCCACCCGCTCGAATATCTTGGCGATCTTCTCCTCCAGGGTCCCGGCAGTGAAAGGTTTCACCACATAGCCATTCACCCCGGCCTGGGCCGCTTCGATAATCTGTTCCCGTTTCGACTCGGCCGTCACCATCAGTACCGGCAGTTTGGCCAGATTGACATCGGCACGCACCGCCTTGAGCAGATCGATCCCGGTCATCCCCGGCATGTTCCAGTCAGTAATGAGAAAATCGAAACTGCCGGACTGCAGCACCGGCAATGCCGTATTGCCATCGTCCGCCTCATGGGTGTTGTTGAAGCCCAGGTCCCTGAGAAGATTTTTAATGATTCGCCGCATCGTGGAGAAATCATCCACCAACAGAATCTTCATGCTTTTATCCAAGGCAACCTCCAAATTAGATGCCGTTGTTCATCTTTAACCTAGGTTCAATCACACCTCTTCATCAGCGGCGAGCCAGTCCACCAGCCGCGATCTCAAACGCAGGGTGGCCTGACTGTGAATCTGGCATACCCTCGATTCACTGACGCCCAGCACCTTCCCGATCTCCCGCAGGTTCAACTCTTCGTCGTAGTAGAGCGCAATCACCAGACGTTCCCGCTCCGGCAGGCCGGAGATCGCATCTGCCAGGGCTCGCTTGAAGGCATCCCGCTGCATTCCCTCGAACGGTCCGCTGATGGCCCCATTCGTTCGCTCCTGGGGCAGTTCACCCACTGCCTGCAGATCCTCCAGGCTGAAGATGCGGCATCCCGAGGTGTCCTGCAGTATCCGGTGGTAATCCTTCAGCGACAGATCGAGGGCGGCTGCAACCTCCACATCACGGGCATCACGCCCCTCGGTGTTCTCGATCTCCCGCATCGCCTCGGCCACCATCCTCGCCTTGCGGTGAACCGAGCGTGGCGTCCAGTCACTGCGCCTTATCTCATCCAGCATCGAACCCCGGATACGAATTCCCGCATAGGTCTCGAAACTGGCGCCCTGGCTCGGGTCATAGTTACGGCTCGCCTCCAGCAACCCGATCATCCCTGCTTGAATCAGATCCTCCACCTGCACGTTGGGCGGCAGTCTGTTCATCAGGTGATATGCAATCCGCTTTACCAGTGATGCATGCTGCATCACCATCTCATCGGAGCCCTTCTCCTGTACTGCCGTATAGGTTGCCAGTCCGTTCACCGTCCTCTCCCCCCAGCGTGAGTCGTAAATTGAATGAGCCGCTCTACGAAGAACTGGAGTTGGCCACCAACCCCGTTGGGTATGGGCCAGTTATCGGCCTTCTTCGCCAGATTCTTGAATGTCTGTGCTGCACGGCTGCGCGGAAACGCCTGAACCACGGGTTTCTGGATCCGCACCGCTTTCCGCAGATTATCGTCATAAGGTATGCTGCCCATATAACTGAGCATCACGTCCAGGTAACGGTCCGTTACCCGGCACATCTTGTTGTACAGCGCCTGTCCCTCGCGGGCACTGCGCGCCATGTTGGAGAGGATGCGAAAGCGGTCGATCCCGTACTCCCGGTTCAGCAGTTTTATCAGGGCGTAGGCATCGGTGATGGATGCCGGCTCGTCACAGACCACCACCACCACCTCCTGGGCCGCACGGCTGAAACTGACCACCACATCCGATATCCCGGCCGCCGTGTCCACGATCAGGACATCCAGGTCGCTGTCCACGTCACTGAAGGCGCGGATCAGCCCGGCATGCTCCGCCTCGCTCAGCTCCGTCATCTGCTGAACACCGGAGGCCGCCGGTACCACCCGGATACCCGAAGGGCCCTCGAGCAACACCTCATCCAGGGTGCGCTCTCCGCTCAACACATGGGAGAGGTCGTACTCCGGGTGCAGGCCAAGCACCACGTCGATGTTGGCCAGGCCCAGGTCTGCGTCCAGCACCATCACCCGTCGGCCCAGATCGGCCATGGCAACGGCCAGGTTGACAGAAACATTGGTCTTTCCTACTCCCCCCTTGCCACCGGTGACCGCAATCACCCTGACCGGTGTGGGTTTGACCATGCGCCGCAGACCTGACGCCTGATCCATTGTCGATTCAACCATGAGCATCGGCTTGCGAGCCTCCCAGAGCCAGTGCCAGATACTCTTCGTTGTACTCCGCCTGCGCCTGCTCCCCCAGGTCGACGGCGCGGTTGACCAGGGTGTTGGGTCGCGCCAGATGGATATCCTCCGGCACCTTCTGCCCGTCGGTGAAGAACGCCAGCGGCAGCCTGCTGTGCACGATCGCGGAGAGCGCCCCGCCGAGCGATGCGGCCTCGTCCACCTTGGTCAGGATACAACCCTCGGGTTTGGCGGAACCGAAGGCCCTGATCGTCTGCTCCAGAGCGGACTGCTGGGTGGAAGCAGAGAGGGTCAGCAGACTGCGTGCCCGGCGCCTGCCTGTGTGCAGCAGGGCCAGCTGCTCACTGAGCCGGACATCCCGCTGACTCATCCCGGCGGTGTCCACCAGCACCAGGCGTTTGTCGGCCATTGCATTGAGGGTGATGCTCAACTCCTCCGGAGTCGAAGCAGAGCGTACCGGAACATCCAGGATACGGGCGTAGGTGTTCAACTGCTCCTGGGCGCCGATGCGGTAACTGTCGGTAGAGACCAGCGCCAGGTGGCGATGACCGTAACGCAGTACGAAACGGGCGGCGAGTTTGGCCACCGTGGTGGTCTTGCCTACGCCGGTGGGGCCGATCAGGGCCACCACCCCGCCCTCTTCCAGCAGTGCCTCCCCGGCCATTGGCAGATCACCGGCCAGAAAATAGAGCGCCTTGCGCCACGCCTGATCCAGGCTTCCCGCATCTTCCACGCGGTCCACCAGCTGACGGCAGATGTCCGGGCTCAGGTCCAGTCCCATCAACCGTCGCAGCAACTCCTGACTCTGGGGGCGGCGATTGCCCATCTCCCGCCAGGTCAACTCCGACAGCTGGTTCTCCATCATCCGTCGCAGCGCCTTCATCTCCTGGCGCATCTCCACCAGCACCGGATCCTGACTCCACTCAACCCTGGCGGACGCCGGCGCTGTGGTTGTCGGCGTTCTCCCGGCCGCAGAAAAGGCGGGGTGCGGTTGCGCCGGCTGTTCCCGCCGCCCCGTTTCCGGTCTCTCTTCGGCTGCAGCGCTCTGCTGTTCGAAGGCCGCCGGATCGTAATCCATGGCAGCCACCAGCTCGACACCCCCATCCACCGGCTTATTGGAGAGAATGACCGCATCGGGGCCCAGTGTCTCGCGTACCTGGCGCAGCGCCTGGCGGATGTCTGCCGCAAAAAATCGTTTTATCTTCATACCCCAGTTTCCCGTGGTTTGGCCTGCGACCAATGAACTCTGATTCTGGTTCTGGTTTCAATCTGTCCCCGATTCCGACCGGCCAGCTCAGGCCGTGGGACCCGGTTTACCCACCGTTGCAACCACCTTGATCTGACGGTTGTCCGGTATCTCGTTGTAGGAGAGGACTCGCATCCCCGGCACGCTGTGTTTGGCAAACCTCGCCAGCCAGGCCCTGATGGGGGCCGCCACCAGCAGTATGCTCTGCTGGCCCGCGATCTCCTGCTGGCTCGCGGTCTCGGACAGCGCCTGCTGCAGCTGCTCCGCCAACCCGGGCTCGAAGCCCATGCCCCCTTCATCCGAGGATTGTAGTGTTTGCTGCAATATCTGTTCCAATCCTGAATCCAACACGACAACTGGAATTTCTTCAGTCGGACCAACAAGTTGCTGAACAATGGTGCGGGAGAGAGCGACCCGGGTGACAGCGGTCAGGGCGGCAGGATCCTGACTCTGAGCCGCGTGCTCCGCCAAAGTTTCGGCGATCGTGCGGGTATCGCGGATCGGCACCTTCTCCTGCAGCAGATTCTGCAGAACCTTCAACAGCTGCCCCAGCGTGATGGTTTTGGGCACCAGATCCTCTACCAGCTTCGGCGCGTTCCGGCTCAAAAGATCCAGCAACTGCTGCACCTCTTCATGCCCCAGCAGTTCGTGGGCGTGGGACTGCAGGATCTCGCTCAGGTGGGTTGCCACCACGGTGCTCGCGTCCACCACCGTATAGCCCAGGGTCTGGGCGTGGTCCCGTTGACCGGGGTCGATCCAGACTGCATCCAGATCGAAAGCGGGGTCCTTGGTCTCGGTCCCCTGGAGGGTCCCGAACACCCGTCCCGGGTTGATGGCAAGGTCCCGATCGGGAAAGATCTCCGCCTCGCCGATGGCCACCCCGTGCAGAGAGATCCGGTAGGCGGTGGGGCTGAGATCCAGGTTGTCCCGGATATGCACCGGTTGGATCAGAAACCCCAGCTCCTGGGAGAGTTTCTTGCGCACCCCTTTGATCCGCTTCATCAACTGACCACCCTGGTTCCGGTCCACCAGCGGGATCAGCCGGTACCCCACCTCCAGACCGATGATGTCCACCGGCTGGACATCGTCCCAGGTCAGCTCCTTCTGCTCGGCCGGTATCTCGGTCTCAGGCAGGGGGGGCTCCACCTGCTCTGCCTGCTGGTTTCGTTTGTAGATCCACCAGGCACCGCCTCCGGAAAGCGCGGCCAGGGATAGAAAGGCGAAATTGGGCATGCCGGGGATGGCCCCCATGATGCCCAGAACCACGGCCGCCACCATCAGCGCCTTCGGGGTGGAGAGGAGCTGACTCAACACCTGCCCCCCCATATCCTGGGAGGAGGCCACCCGGGTGACAATGATGGCGGCGGAGGTGGAGAGCAGCAGAGAAGGGATCTGGGCCACCAGCCCGTCACCGATGGTGAGCAGGGCGTAATAACGCAGCGCGGTGGAGAAATCCAGATCGTGCTGGGCCATGCCGATGGCGAGCCCGCCAACGAGATTGATCACCAGAATCAAGATGCCGGCCACTGCATCACCCCGGACAAATTTACTGGCGCCATCCATGGCGCCGTAGAAATCCGCCTCCTGGGAAACCTCTTCACGCCGCTCCCGCGCCTCTTCCTGGGAGATGAGCCCCGCGTTCAGATCCGCATCGATGGCCATCTGCTTGCCCGGCATGGCATCCAGGGTGAACCGGGCGCTCACCTCCGATACCCGACCGGCGCCTTTGGTGACCACCACAAAATTGATGATCACCAGGATCAGGAAAACCACCAGGCCGACCGCATAGTTTCCGCCGATGACAAAGGCGCCAAACGCCTCGATCACCTTTCCCGCCGCATCCCCGCCTTCGTGCCCGTCCAGCAGCACCACCCGGGTGGAGGCGACATTGAGCGCCAGACGCAGCAGCGTGGCGATCAGCAGCAGACTGGGGAAGACGCTGAACTCCAGCGGCTTAAGGGTGTAGATCACCACCATCAGCACCACCAGGGAGAGAGCGATGTTGAAGGTGAAGAAGATGTCCAGTGCCAATGGTGGTAACGGCACCACCACCATGGCCAGCATCATCAGCAGGAGGAGCGGGGCTCCAAACCCCTTCACTCCGATCTCGCGTGCATTGTTCAGTATGGCGGTTGCGTCCACGCTAAGGCTCCGTTTGCGCTGTTTCTTTCAATGCCGATCCTGATCAGGCTTCTTCCGTTGCCGCGGGAATCTGCAACTCTGCCGGGATATCCAGCTGACCCATCGCCGGTGGTCTCGGGCCACCCTCGGAGTGGTAGACGCGCAACTGGAATACATAGGCCAGCAGTTTTGCCACCGCCAGGTAGAGACCGGCCGGGATGGTCTCGTTCAGCCGCGTGTGGGCATAGATTGCCCGCGCCAGCATCGGTGATTCCACTACCGGCACCTGATGCCCCCCGGCGACCCGGCGGATATTGGCGGCCACCAGATCCACACCCTTGGCCACCAGCCTCGGTGCCTGCATTCGCTCCTGGTCATAGCGTAACGCCACCGCATAGTGGGTCGGGTTGGTAACGATGACATCGGCCTTCGGCACCTCTTCCATCATCCGGCGCTGCGCCATCTCCCGTTGCAGGGAGCGGATACGCCCCTTCACTTCGGGCCGGCCCTCGGTCTCCTTCATCTCGTCCCGGATCTCCTGCCGGGTCATCTTCAGCTGGCGGTTGTGATCCCACAGCTGAAACGGCACATCGACCAGGGCGATCAGAATCATGGTCGAGGCGATGAGCACGAAGGACCAGCCCACCAGGCTGCCCATCTCATCCATGGCCGGACCCAGCTCCATCCGGCCCAGCCCGAGAAAACTGTCCAGCGAATGCCAGATGACCAGGGCGGTGACACCGCCGATGAGGAAAAACTTGGCCAGTGCCTTCAGCAGTTCTACCAGCCCTTTGGCGGAAAAGAGACGCTTCAACCCCTTCAGTGGGTTCAGCTTGCTGAGCTTGGGTGCAATGGATTCGGCACTGAAGGCCATGCCTCCGAGCACCACGGAGCTGCCGATCGCCACCACCGCCAGCAGCAGCATGAACGGCAACAGCATCAGCAGCGCATCCTGCATGGCAGATGCCAGTCTGCGCACCATCGCAAAAGTATCGAACATGTCCGACCGCGGGATATTGAAGGCACCGCGCATGAGTTGTGACAGGGCGTCGCCCAGCCCGTCGCTCATGACCACCAGTGCCACCCCGCCGGCCAGGGTGATAGCCATGGTGTTCAGCTCCCGGGAACGGGCGATCTGTCCCTTGCGCCGCGCGTCCTGCAGCCGTTTCGGTGTTGGTTGTTCTGTTTTTTCCTGACCCTCTTCGTTCTCAGCCATCCGTTACCTCGTGATCAGCAGCAGGCGATTGATGAATGCGAACCCCTCGTCGAGGAGTCCCTGAAAGTTTTCCATGACACTGGGCAGCGTGATCCACATCAGCAGGAAACCGAGCAGCATGGTGATGGGGAAACCAACAGCAAAGATATTCAGCTGGGGCGAAGCCCGGGTGATGATCCCCATCCCCAGGTTGACCAGCAACAGGGCCGCCATCACTGGCAGGGCCATCAGCAGCCCGGCGCTGAACATACGGCTGCCCCAGCCCACGATCTCCAGCACGCCGTTGCGGCTGATCCCATCGATGGCGACCGGAAAGGTGTGGAAGCTCTCCACCAGCATCCCGATCAACACCAGGTGTCCGTCGAGAACGAGAAACAGCAGGGTGGCAAGGATCAGGTAGAATTGAGAGATCACCGGCACCTGGACCCCATTCTGGGGGTCCATCATGGAGGCAAACCCCAACCCCATGCTGTAAGCGACCACCTGCCCCCCGAACACCAGGGCGGTGAACACCATCTGCAGCATGAATCCCATGGCCACACCGATCAGCAGTTGCTGCAGCATCATCAGCAGCGCCCGGCCGCTGAACGCATCCACCACCGGCGGCTGAGGCACCAGAGACATTGTCATCAGGGTCAGTACCAGTACCAGGCCGAGCCGGTAGAGGCGCGGGGTCTGCCGGGCGTTCAGCACCGGCGCCGCGGTCACCATGGCGCCGATCCGAATCAGGGGCCAGAAAAAGCTGGCGAGCCAGATATTGAGTTGAGTCTCGGTGAAACTCATCACCCGATAAGCATCGGGATGCTCTCGAACAGGGTAATGGTGTAGTCCATCAGCAGGTGCAGCATCCAGGGCCCTGCCATAACCAGTACCACCAGCACCACGACCAGCTTAGGAATGAAACTGAGCGTCATCTCGTTGATCTGGGTGGCAGCCTGAAAAGTGGCTACCAGCAGTCCGACCGCCAGTGCCGGAAGCAGTATTGCCGCCCCCAGCAGGGTGGTTATCTCCAGCGCCCGCTGACCGATATCCAGGACTGAATCTGCATTCATTCGATCGCTCCTATACCAGGAAACTCGATGCCAGGCTGCCGAATATCAGTGCCCAGCCATCGATCAGGACGAACAGCATGATCTTGAACGGCAGTGAGATGATCATGGGTGACAACATCATCATGCCCATGGACATCAACACGCTGGCCACCACCAGATCGATGACCAGGAACGGGATGAAGATGAGGAAACCGATCTGAAAACCGGTCTTCAATTCGGAGGTGGCGAATGCGGGAAGCAGCACCGAAAGGGGTACTTGCTCCGGGCTCTGGAACGGTTCGAAATTACCGATCTCGGAAAACAGGGCCAGATCACTCTCCCGGGTCTGGGCCAGCATAAAGCGACGCAGTGGAACCTCACTCTTTTGCAGCGCCTCCAGCATGGTCAGTTTTTCATCCAGGTAGGGAGAGACCCCGTTCTCATAGACCTCCTGAAACACCGGCATCATGATGAACAGGGTGAGAAACAGGGCCAGGCCGATCAGGATCTGGTTGGAGGGGGTGCTCTGGGTACCCAGCGCCTGGCGCAATATCGCCAGTACGATGATTATCCGGGTGAATGAGGTCATCAACAGCAGCACAGCTGGCAGCAGGCTGAGCGCAGTCATGAACAGCAGCACCTGGATACTCAGGGTGTAGGTCTGCCCTCCATCCTTGGCCGGTGTCAGGGTGATCGCCTCCAGACCCGGTGCCGCAGCCGTGACCACAGGCGTCAGCAGGCCGATGAGCAGCAGCGCTGAAACGAGCCGCTTCACTGCTGCCCCTGCCCCATTGCCGTTTTCAGTCGGCCGGAAAACGACTCGGCGGTCACCTGCTCCGTCCCCGCTTCCGCCGGCTCCAGCACATGCAGGGTCTGCACCCGGCCCGGTGCTACCCCGACCAGCAGCCGGGTCTCACCTACCTGCAGAATGACGGCACGTTCCCTGGGTCCCAGGGATACCCCCCCGACCACGCGCACCATCCCTTTTCCAACCTGTGGTAAACGGCCGAAACGGCGCAGCAGCCAGGCCAGCCCGAGTATCAACGCCAGGATCAGCAGCAGGCCGCCCGCACTCTGTAGCATCGCCCCTGCCCCCAGCGACGACGGAGTACGCTGCTCCCCCTCCGCAACGGCCAGCAGCGGACAGAGAGGACCGGCGATCAGCAGATAAGAGGGGAAAGCCCGCATCAACGCAACCTGTTGACCCGGTCCGCCGGGCTGATCACATCGGTCAGGCGGATACCGAACTTGTCGTTCACCACCACCACTTCACCCTGGGCAATCAGGGTGCCGTTGACCAGCACGTCCATCGGTTCACCCGCCAGGCGATCCAGTTCCACCACCGATCCCTGATTCAGCTGCAGCAGGTTCTTGATATTGATCTTGGTGCGCCCGATCTCCATGGAGATGGTGACCGGCACGTCCAGGATCGCCTGCAGGTTGACCTCGCCGGTATCCGTATCGGACATCTCTTCATGCAGTTCCTGAAACCGGGCGGATTCAGTGCCAGTCGTTGTCTCCCCCTGGCCAACGGGACCTGCCTCGGAGACCTCCTGCTCTTCCAGCGCTGCAGCCCACTCGTCTGCCAGTGCCTCGTTCGGATCGATCTCTATGCCGCTCATTTGCTTAACCTGTTCATGTTACTGCCCCTGTTCTTCCGGCTCGTTGAGCAGATCCTGCAGTCCGGTCGGCTGCCGGTGCCCAATCCACTCCTGGACCTTGATCGCGTAGTTCCCGTCGGAGACGCCCAGCCGCCCACAAAAAATAGGCACCTCGGAGGCGCACATCTCCACCATCTCAGGGATCTCGATGGGGATGATGTCCCCCGGCTTCAGCGCAGCCAACTCCTTCATGGAGATCTGTGCCTCACCCAGCTGGCTGCTCAGTTCCACCGGCGTCTTCATCATCTCCTCCTTGAGGGACTCCGCCCAGCGTTCGTCCCGATCCCCTCGGTCACTCTGAATCCCGGCGTCCAGCAGATCCCGGATCGGTTCCAGCATGGAATAGGGAAGACAGATATGCATGTCCCCCCCACCCGCCTCCAGGTCGATATGGAAGGTGGTCACCACCACCACCTCCGAGGGGCTGACGATATTGGCGAATTGAGGGTTCACCTCAGAGGCCATGTATTCGAACTGCAGATCCAGCACCGGCCTCCAGGCTTCGTGCAGGTCGGCGAATGCAATATTCAGCAGCAACCGCACCACCCGGTTCTCGGTCGGAGTGAAATCCCGCCCCTCGATCTTGGTGTGGAAGCGCCCGCTGCCGCCAAAGAAGTTGTCCACCACACTGAACACCAGTTTAGGATCCAGCACACAGAGCCCCTTACCCCGGAGTGGCGGTACCCGCACCAGATTCAGGCTGGTGGGGACGAACAGGCTGTGGATGAACTCAGAGAACTTGAGCATCTGCACACCGGAGACGGAGAGATCCGCCGAACGGCGCAGCATATTGAACAGGCTGGTCCGATAATGCCGTGCAAACCGTTCATTGATCATCTCCAGGGTCGGTAGACGCCCCCGGACGATTCGGTCCTGACTGGTGAAGTCGTAACTGCGCAGCCCTCCATCCAGCTCATCCTCGACCGCTGTCTCCACGTCACCGCTATCGACGCCGTGCAACAGTGCATCGATTTCATCCTGGGAAAGAAGATCACCGGCGCTCATGGCATCACTGCATCACGAAAGAGGTGAAATAGACGGCCTCGACTTCACCTGGTCCGCCCTGATTCCGAGTCAACCGGTTCAGCACCTTGAGTAACTCCGTCTGAAGCTTTTCCTTGCCTTCACGGCTCTTCAGCTGTTTTCCCTCCTGGGCACTGAAGAGATTGAGCAGACTGTTGCGGATCATGGGGTCGTTGTGTTTGATGAATTCGATCAACGCCGGATCCCTGGCCATTACCTGCAGGCCGACCTGCAGCATCTTGAGCCGCCCCCCGGGCGGAAGATTGACCACGAAGGCGGGCTCCATTGACTGATAGATCGCCGGTGGCTTTTCCTCCACCTGCTGTTTCCCACCCGCGCTCCCCATTGCAACCTGCTCATCCTCACTACCGCCGAACAGGAACCAACTGGCACCCAGACCGCCACCAAGCAGCACCAGGACACCCACGCTGATCAGGATGATCCATTTCTTCTTCGAACCGTTCTCTTTCTCGATCCCCAGGTCCAGCTCTTCGTTCACCTTCTGTTTTGCCATCGCCTCGACACCTCATGGATTTACCCTGATGTGAAGCAATAGCCGTGCCATCCTGGGATTTATAGTATTTTTCTCTTTGTTACAGCTAGTTAGGAACTCTACCAAAGAGCTGTGTCGAACTATTGACAGGCAGGGAGGCCCTGAAGGGGCAGAAACCCGGCAGCCTGCCGGAGCAAGCGGAAAGAGAGGAAGTATGCGTTCACGAACGAAAAAATGGCCGCGGATTGGCGCGGATCAGACACGGAGCATGCCCACCCTACGTAGGGTGGGCACGTTTTCGTGCCCACGCGGAATCGGCTTGTGTTATCAAATCAATCCGTGTTTGATCCGCGTTAATCCGCGGCTAAATGTCTATTGATCCGGTGAACGGTTACGAGAGGAGTTCAGTGTCTGAGCAGGCGCATCCAGCGCCAGAAGTTGAGCAGCCCGGCCAGGGAGGCGGCAAAGTAGGTCAATGCACAGGCCCGCAGGACACGGCGGGCAGCCGCCTGTTGTGAACGGTTGATATAGCCCGATTCCAGAATGGGCAGTGCACGGCCAAAACTCGCGTCCCACTCCACCGGAAGCGTTACCAGTTGCACCAGCACCGTCATTCCCAGGGTGGCGATAGCCGCCAGAAACATCAGTATCCCGGCCGCGGGCGCCTTGGTGATAAGGGTAAGCATGGGTACGGCAAACAGCAGAAAAGAACCGACCCTGCCCGACCATTGAGCCGTTCTCGCCAGCCGCTGTCGCCACAGAAACGGTCGGTAGCCCTGCGCATGCTGCAGCGCATGACCCACTTCATGCGCTGCCGTCGCAATAGCGGTGAGCGTGCGACCATCCAGCTTGTCCCGGGTGAGGCGCACCACCTGCTGCTCCGGGTCATAGTGGTCACCTGTTCCCTCTGCCACTTCCACCCGGACCTGCTGCATATCAAACCGATCCAGCAGGTGGCGGGCCAGCTCCCCGCCGGTGCCGGGAAAGTCCTCCTGCCTGCGGTTATAGCGCGCCAGTACGTACTGGACCCACCACTGGGGGCCGTAGAGCAGCAGCGCGAAGACAAGCAGCAGAATGATCAGATGCATGGTCAGAAGTCAGCAGTTGGCAGTCAGAGGTCGGAAGTCAGAATACAGTATTCTCTACAGCGTCAGAATGCGGTTTGATTATGAAATGTTTTGAATATTCAAGTAGTTACACTCTGTCTGAGTAATAATTGTATCACCATCTTAGCTGAAGCCATAGTAGGCACCTGAGCTAACCCCTTGATTTCTCTTGTACACACCCCGAAGACGTTGCGCCGAATAGATACATTCATGTGCTATATTTGATCATACACACATAACTGTATCAAGAGGGGTTTATGCTTCCACCAGACGCATCCGAGAACGCCCTACGAAGTTTTTTCCGCAAACATCACATCGCAGAAATCGCTGAACTTTTCCGTCTACTGGAAACCCGGTCACGGATGAGCGTGTTTCGGCGGCTCAAGGCCATGGGATACCGGTCGAGCTTCAACCACGCGGGC
>JAUXBK010000172.1 GCA_030619405.1 Sedimenticola sp.
CAGGATTGCTCAAGATTTACAGGTCTTTCGTACAATGTATTCCTGTAAATCCTGAAAATCATGTTAATCCTGTCTAATTATGGAGATGATTTTGAGTTGAAATGGAGAGGTCTGACAAGAGATAAAAGGGGAGTCTCTTTAGATCTTTTCTTTTCCTAGTACCTAAGTACCTAGTACCTAAGTACCTAGTTCCTGCATTGAAAGGCTCCCAGGTTCCCCTTTTTCCCTGACTTCAAAGGATTATTTATGCGATATGTGATCATCGGTGCCGGGCCGGCGGGGGTGGTTGCGGCTGAGACCCTGCGCAGCCGGGACCCGGGGGGAGAGATCTTTCTGATCGGGGACGAGCCGGAGCCGGCCTATTCCCGCATGGCCATACCCTACCTGCTGGCGGAGCAGATCGAAGAGTCTGGAACCCATCTTCGACACGACCCGAACCACTTCGAGGGTCTCGATATCCACCGAAAGCATGAGCGGGTAAAGCGAGTCGATACCGGTAGTGGCCGGGTTATTCTGGCACAGGGCGGGGAGATGGAGTATGACCGGCTGTTGCTGGCCAGTGGTTCGCGGGCGGTGTCGCCCCCCATCGATGGACTGGACCAGCCGGGCATTCACCACTGCTGGACCCTGGCAGATGCCCGTAATATCGCCGAACACGCCGTGACCGGGGCCCGGGTGGTGCTGATGGGCGCCGGTTTCATCGGCTGCATCATCATGGAGTCGCTGGTCAAGCGGGGTGTCGAGCTTACCGTAGTGGAGATGGGTGACCGGATGGTGCCCCGGATGATGGATCAGGTGGCGGGTAATCTGATCAAGCAGTGGTGTATCGAGAGGGGGGTCGATGTCCGTACCTCGACCCGCGTGCTCTCGGTAGAGAAACCGGGGCCGGATGGAACGGGGTTTCTGCTCCGGTGCGAGGGAGCGGTAGAGTCCCTGCAGGCGGACCTGATCGTGGTGGCGACGGGTGTGGTTCCGGCAATCGAGTACCTGGAGGGGAGCGGGCTGGAGACGGCGACCGGCGTGCTGGTCGATGAGCAGCTGCAGACCTCGGTAGCGGGTGTCTATGCGGCGGGTGATCTATGCGAGGGGTTCGACTGGAGTACCGGTGAACGGTCGGTGAACGCGATTCAGCCTGCCGCGGTGGAGACCGGGCGGATTGCCGCCCTCAACATGAGCGGTGCGGAAATCCCGTACAAAGGGGGGCTGGGGATGAATGTCCTGGATACCATGGGTTTGATCTCCACCTCTTACGGCCGGTGGATGGGGATGGAGGGTGGTGATTCTGCCAGTCTGCTGGACCAGGAGGGGTATCGATATATCAACCTGCAGTTTCAGGAGGATCTACTGGTTGGGGCGATCACCCTGGGCATGACGGAACATGTCGGAGTTCTTCGTGGTCTGATTCAGAGCAGGGTTCGGCTCGGCCTCTGGAAACAGCGGCTGCTCGACGATCCAACGAAGATCATGGAGGCCTATCTGGGCAGCACGCAATTGAACGGCCAATGAAACTTACCTTTAAACTCTACGCCTCTCTGACCCAATACCTGCCCTCCGGTTCTGAAGGGCATCAGGTCGATATCCAGGTGCCGGAGGGAACGACCCCGATCCAGGTGCTGGGGCAGTATGGTGTACCCATCGCCCAGATTCATCTGGTCCTGCGCAACGGGGTTTTCGTACCACCGAGTGAGCGGGAGCATGCGCTGGAAGAGGGTGATGAACTGGCCGTCTGGCCTGCCGTAGCAGGCGGGTAGCCCTTTTGCCTAAACGTATCAGGCGCGAGATGGGGTTGACTCCAGAGGAGTTTTTCCGAGCGCTCCCCTGCGCCGTAGGAGAGCTGGAATATCGGGTGGAGGGTAGCAGGGCCGCCATTACCCACCCGGAGGGGACGATCGATATCCATCTCACCCTCGCTTCCGACCGCCATATCGGTGCCCTGCGGCTGCCCGTCACCCATGTGGAGTTTGTCTTCTCAGAATTGAGCAAGTTGGGGCAGGAATGTTTTATGGATAACCTGGATCTCCACTTCCACCGGGGTGGGGGCTGAATGAGAACAGTCGACCGACCGGCCGTGGAAGGCCGGTCTGCCGCGGTGTGTGTGGATCGGACACTACTTCCTGTAACCGTACATCAGGTCGTCTTCCTGCTCCTTGTTGTTGCGTATGGCACTGGGGTCGGCCGGTTCCGAATGGGTCGCTTTGGTCGGGCGGTAGCCATACATCAGATCGTCATCCTGCTGCTGGTTGTTACGCACGGCACTCGGCTTGGCGGGTTCGGATTTGGCTGCTTCCACCGGGCGATAGCCATACATCAGATCGTCTTCCTGCTGCTGGTTGTTTTGTCCGGCCGCGGCAACGCCGAAAGAGGAGATGCCAAGGATAAGGGCGAGGGCTGTCTTTTTCATCGTATACCTTCCTGTATTATGAGTTGATGGTTTGAGAACATTTTTTCTACACTCGCCTATAAAGACCGCGCAACGGCCCTCATTATTTCATGCGGATTGCACCATCTTTTGAAATCGTTCAAGTATTCAGACAAGTATTCAGAATAGAGGATTGGGAAGTCAGAAGTCAGAGTATCCGTGCACGGGATAAAAAGACAGTCAGCCGCGGATTAAAGCGGATTACACACGGATAAAGCGAATGACCCAAAGCTGAGGCACAATTGCTCAATGAGTTGAAGGCTACTGGGACGGATAGCGGGCTGCTAATAAATATCTTCGCCCAAAATAGGAGAGCGCAAGCGACTTGTTCGATCAAAATAAATCCGTGTTTTATCCGCGTTAATCCGCGGCTATTTTTTTGTTCGTGAACGCATACAAGCTAGATGACAGAGTGATGAAACAGGTAATTCTGGTCCTGCAGTGATCCCACTCTGGCTTCTATTCGAACGAGAGAGCCTTGCCATGGGTGCCGATGCTGTCCGGGCCCATCAGCCAGAGGTAGAGGGGCATCAGCACCTCTGGCGGTTTCACTGTCGATGGGTCCTCCCCCGGATAGGCGTGGGCCCGGAGGTTGGTACGGGTGGGTCCCGGGTTGATACTGTTGACCCGGATGGCGCTGCTGTCTCTGGTTTCGTCGGCGAGCACCTGCATCATTCCCTCCAGGCCGAATTTGGAGACGGCATAGGCGCCCCAGTA
The DNA here is from genome assembly GCA_030619405.1 of Sedimenticola sp. Lineage (GTDB taxonomy): Bacteria > Pseudomonadota > Gammaproteobacteria > Chromatiales > Chromatiaceae > JAUXBK01. The sequence goes on from JAUXBK010000172.1 coordinate 3,137, forward strand.
GGCTTTGGCCTTTCTCCCTACCGAATCCGAGGTGAACAGCAGCGAGGCGTCGCCGGCCTTGCGCAGCAGCGGCAAGCAGGCCTGGGTCAGCATGAAGGGGGCGTTGAGGTTCACCTGCATCACCTGAAACCAGGTCTGGGCATCATAGTCGTCGATCCGGCTCAACAAGCGCAACTGGGCCGCATTGTGCAGCAGGCCCTCCAGTGAGCCGAACTCCTTTTCCAGGGTTTTGGCCAGATCCAGATAGTCGTGCTCCGTGACCCCTTCCAGGTTCATCGGATAGATGGCCGGCTGTTTTCCCCCTGCTTCCTCGATGGCATCGTAGACCGCTTCCAGCTTGGCGATGGTGCGCCCGAGCAGGATCACGGTGGCCCCGTGGGCGGCAAAAGTCCGGGCAGCAACGCGGCCGATCCCGTCTCCGGCGCCGGTCACCAGGATGGTGCGATCGGCGAGCAGGTCATCGGGCGGTTGGTAACTGAACATAGTGGGGGCTCTCTGGAGGTGACAGGGAATAGGCCATTCTAATTTTTTGCTGCGATGCGCGGGACACTCTTTCCCAGGTTTTTTCGTGTCAGTGTGGAACAAGCCAATCCAGGATCTGCAGCGGGTGTTCGATAGTGCCGTCGGCACCCCACTGTTCCGGCTGGTCCTGTTCGCTGATATAGCCGAACAGGGCGGCCAGGGTGGTGGCGCCGGCGGCCCTGCCAGCTTGTATGTCCCGCTCTGCATCGCCGACATAGAGGCAGGCGGCAGGATCGACCCCCGCCTTTTCGCAGGCATAGAGGATCGGGCGCGGGTGGGGCTTCCGCTCCTCAAGGGTATCGCCGCTGACGATACTCACGGCTCGCCGGCCGGGATCGAGCCGCTGCATCAGGGGATCGGTCAGCCAAGCCGGCTTGTTGGTGACGATACCCCAGCCGACACCCCGTTGTTCCAGTGCCTCCAGCAGCTGTTCCATGCCTGGAAACAGGGTGGTGCCCCAGGCGATGTTCTGTCGGTAGGTTTCCAGGAACTGATTTCGGTAGTTTTCGAATTTCGGGTGGTCCGGCTCGATGCCGAAACCGGCACGTATCATCGCCATACCACCGTGGGAGACATAGGGTCGGATCTGCTCAGGTGAAAGCGGGTTGCGACCGTTGCGCTCGAGGGTTCGATTCAAGGCACTGGAGAGATCGGGGGCGGTATCGGCAAAGGTACCGTCCAGATCGAACAGAACCAGTTGTACCGTGTCTCTCTCCATCGCCAGGCTGTCAGTCGTCATCTTTGTGGCAGCCCACTATGTAGTTTACGTCCACGTCTCGGGCGGAGAGGCTGTAGTGCCGGGTCAGAGGGTGATAGAGCAGCCCGGTGATATCCTGGATCCGCAGGCCGACATCCCGGATCCATTGCTCCAGTTCCGAGGGACGGATGAACTTGGCGTAGTCGTGGGTCCCCTTCGGCAGCAGCTGCAGCAGATACTCCGCCCCGATGATGGCGAACAGGTAAGATTTCGGATTCCGGTTGAGGGTGGAGAAGAAGGTGTGGCCATCCGGCTTCGTCAGTCGGGCGCAGGCCCGGACCACCGAAGCGGGATCAGGTACATGTTCCAGCATCTCCATACAGGTCACCAGATCGTAGGACTCGGGCTGCTCCTGCGCCAGCCGTTCCACCGGAATACGTTCATAGTTGACATCCAGTCCCGACTCCAGCAGGTGCAGGCGCGCCACTTCAAGCGGTGCCTCTCCCATGTCGATGCCAGTCACTTCTGCCCCCTGGCGGGCCATGCTCTCGGACAGGATGCCGCCGCCGCAACCCACGTCCAGCACCCTTTTGCCTTTCAGGGAGATGAAGCGCTCGATGTAGCCCAGGCGCAGGGGGTTGATCTCGTGCAACGGCTTGAATTCGCTCTCGGGATCCCACCAGCGGGCCGCCAGTTGCTCGAACTTACTGATCTCTGCGTGATCGACGTTGATGCTGCTCTCATTCATAGCGGGTTGCTGTTTCTGACGGGAACGAATCATTATATTATAAATGACATTCATCAATTCTAAATATGGAAAAAGAGGCATCCTTCATTCTCGGTTTACACTTTCATCGAGAACAGTCAGTTCTTACTGGAATGCAACAGCTGTGACTTCGTACGACACGCGGCGCAGCGCGTCGCAACGGCATTCCCACTCGGCGCGTGGAAACGAGAAAAAAGTGTAAACTACTTACAGAAGTATTGAAGGATGCCGAAATATGGGGTAAAAAAATGGGCCGTGGTCGGTCTGTCGACTGGTGGTTAGTTCCTTAATGGGGGCTGATAAAGAAAGGATGATTCAGAGGAGAGCTAGATCTTTTCTCCCCCTCAGACACCGGGTATTTTGGTTGTTTGGAACGCTGCACAGCGTCCAATTATCGTCGAAATACCTCAGTCTAAACCAACAATCAATGACTTATAATCCCATGATGTCATCATGGTGTTGAGGTCTGTAATCGATTATCCCTGCGATTTCATCCAACAAGTCCATAGTGGTACGACCATCACTCTTCAACGAGGAAAACAACTCTATCTGCGCCCGGCTACGCAGCAGCACCCCGCTGACCACTCCACCGGCACCACGAATCCCGGAGATGCGAACCGGGAAGATCGAGCTGCCAGTCAATGCAGCCAGTCGGGCGGCACCTGCCTTCAGCCTGCGCGGGGGATGCGTCTCCAGATGGATCCCGCCATGGGGAAACAGGGCCACGATCTCTCCCTGCCCCAGGGCGCGCAAGGCGGCGCGCAGGGCCTGTTCCGGTC
>JAUXBK010000189.1 GCA_030619405.1 Sedimenticola sp.
CCGTCTTCGGTGTTGCGCCAAGGGTTACATACAACGAGTATGCGCCCCTTGGCGCGCCTTGAAGACGAAGCCCTATCCGGCGCAAATCACGTAATTTAATATTTTCCAAGTCCCTTACCGATGAGATTTTTAACCGGGAGTCATGCTACTCCCTGAGGCGCTGTAAATAAATCCCCACGCCCTTGGCACCGGAGCGTCTGATCTGATCATGGCGCCCCATGCACGGCGTTACCTCATGCGCCAGGAGCTCAAGCGACATCGAACAGCTTGTCGAAGTTGGCAATGCGAAGGATATTCCTGACGCCGTCGCTGCTGTTGATCAGCGGGATTGGTAAGCTCTTGTCGCCATACTCGCGCAACTGCAACAGCATACCCATGGCGGAACTGTCCATATACTCGGTGTCGGACAGGTCCACTATGAAACGCTTCTGCCCCTGGGGAAATGCCTTGTAGGTGCCGATGAAATCCTGATGGCAGGAAAAATCGAAGCGTCCTGAAACCTTTATCACGGCTTCCCGCCCGTTACCCGAATCTGCAATACTGACCGTCATCAGTCACCCCATCCTCTCGATGTCGAACAACTGATGAAAGCGCGAGACCTCGAGGATCTGACGCACCCCCCCCTGACAGCCGCTGATGGTGATGTGTGCCCGCTCACCACCCGCCTTCTCTCTCAACAGCAGCAGCATGCCCAGTGCCGCACTGTCGATGTACTCGGCCCGGCTGAGATCGATGCAATAGTGCGCCCGAGCCGGGTCCACCTTCGCATAGGCCCGCTGAAACTCTGTATGTAACGAGAAGTCGAAACGTCCATCCACTTTGATGGAGACTTCCCGCCCGCCTTCCGATATCACGCTGTTTATGGTCACTACCGTTCCCTCCCACTTCCAAATTTACTCTAGTCCACCCTCGGGCATGGGCTGCCGCCTTACCGACTCGTGGCTGCATCCACTGTGCCTTTCCACCGTCTGATCAGCACCGACCCACAGCCGTCGGATCGCAAAGACCCCATACCTCCCGGAGTTATCATCGGCGGAGCAGTGTCAAACTTTACCCGGTTGTTCCAGACAGCGAGGGGCAACTCGGTTAAGAAAAAACGTATCCGTTCACGGGATAAAATGACATTTAGCCGCGGATTAACGCGGATTTCACTCGGATAAAGTTTAAAGGCCCAAAGTTGAGGCACAATTGCTGAACGAGTTGAAGGCTACTGAGATGGATATCGGGCCGCTAATCAACATAGGCGCCCAAATAGAGGTTCAAGCAGCTTGTGTAATCAAATAAATCCGTGTTTGATCCGCGTTAATCCGCGGCTGCTTTTTTGTTCGTGAACGCATAAGAAAAAACATTCTCACACAGAGGCAATTCTCTCGTGTCGAGTTATGGGTAACAGCATGGGTATGGCCACATTGGGGAATCTTGGGACCATCTGCCAATGCTGTAGCCCACCTGGAGAGATAGCAAATAATCACGGAATGGTGATCTGGTAACTGACCCCTTTTCCCGGTTGCGTAGTACATTCGATGCTGCCCCCAAGCGTGTCCGTTACCAGGGTGTAGACGATATTCATCCCCAAACCACTGCCACCAGATCCCCTGCGGGTGGTATAGAAGGGTTCGAACACCCTGGCCGCCTGTTCCGAGCTCATCCCGCGCCCGTTGTCCGCATAGGTGAGCCGGACACCACCCTCCACCCGGGACGCATCGATGGAGAGCGCCCCCTTCTCATCCGCTTCGAATGCATGGATCAGGGAATTCATCACCAGGTTGGTCAGGATCTGGGAGACGGCGCCCGGGTAGCTGTCCAGTTCGATATCGTCCGGGCAGTTCAGTTCGACCCGATGGCTGGTCCTCTTCAGCCTTGGATGCAGGCTCAGCAGGATCTCCTGCAGATAGGTCCTGAGGTTGAATCGCCGCCGCTCCTGGGTCGATTGGTCCACCGCCACCTGCTTGAAACTCTGGATCAGCTCTATCGCCCGTTGCAAATTGGCATGGATCACTTCACCGGCCTCCCGCACATCTTCCAGCAACTCTTCCAGATCCTGTTTGGATGCGCGGTCCGAACGGTACAGGGCCTCGAAATGACGAATGCACTCCTGCAGGTGGGTGGATGCAGTCACACCGATACCCACAGGGGTGTTTATCTCATGGGCTACCCCGGCCACCAAACCACCGAGGGCGGCCATCTTCTCAGACTGCATCAGTTTGTCCTGAGTGGACCTCAGGTCACTGACGTCGCGGCCGGTGCCCCGATAACCGGTAAACTGCCCCTCTTCGTCGAACACGGGGTTTCCCGACAGCTGCACCTGTAAGATAGCCCCGTCACGCCGTTCGAATCCATACTCGAAGTTACGAAAAGGCTCGTGACGACGCAACAGATCCAGGTGTTCCCGCCATTTGACAGGCTCCCGGGCCATCACCGCTTCACCGGCCAGCTCTGCCCGCTTCCTGCCAATCAGTGCTGCCAAATCCATTCCCAGGATATGTTGGAGGCGTTCAGAAAAGTAACTGAAACGCAGCTCCGCATCCATCTCCCAGAGCCAGTCAGAGGCGGACTCCGCGAAATCTCTGAAGCGCTGTTCGCTGGCCTTGAGAGAGGTCTCCGCCAGTCTGCGTTCGGCGATCTCCCGCTGCAGATCCCGGGTCCTTTCATCGACCAGCTCCTCCAGGTGCTCCTGATGCAGCTGCAGCTGTGCCGTTCTCTGTACCACCTCCTCTTCCAACCGCTCCTGGTAACGCTTGCGTTCGCGGATCATTCGCACCCGTTCCAGCGCCTTCTCTACCGCGTAGAGCAACACGCTGAGATCATGGATCGGCTTCAACAGGTAGTTGCAGGCACCCAGCTGCAGGGCCTGCACCACGTCATCGATCACCCCGGAGCCGGAGATCACAATCACCGATGTTTCCGGGGAGATCTCCCTGACCCGCTCCAACAGCTCCAGACCGTCGATCTCCGGCATATGCAGATCGGCCATAATCAGGTCCGGCTGCTCCTGCTGGAACCTTTCCAGCCCGGTACGGCCATTCTCCGCCTCGATGACCTCGAATCCGCAATATTCCAGATAGGCCCGGATACTGCCCCGGATCGCCCTCTCGTCATCGATTATAAGAATTTTTTCCTGTCTGTCAGGCACAACTGCTCCTTTGTTTTTCCTGGTGCCGTTTGGCTGTAACCAAACTATCCGATAGATTTACGGTCGTTAAATAGAGGTATTAGAATAAATCCTAGATCCTGCAAGTGCTCACACTCACATAGCACGATCACTTGCAGGATCTAGGTAAATTAAAAGGATATCCGCACGATACAATGAATAACCATTTTCTACCTGATTTTTCCAGCCAAACTCGCCGTTCAGCAATACTCCGGCTGTTACTGATTGTCCTGGCCGGCCTCCTCTTCACCCCTGTCACCCGGGCGGCAGAGGTGACCGAGAAGAACCAGGACCTGCCCGCTTACGAGTTTCCAACCGGTCTGCCCTGGTTGAACGTGTCGCGCCCCCTGACTCTGAAAGCGCTGAGGGGCAAGGTGGTGATCCTCGACTTCTGGACCTATGGCTGTATCAACTGTATCCATGTACTGGATGACCTGAAACGTCTGGAAGAGAAATACCGCCCCTACCTCGTCGTGATCGGTGTGCACTCGCCCAAGTTCGACCGGGAGAAGAATATTGGTGCACTGCGCAACATCGTGGTGCGATACGACATCGAGCACCCGGTGGTCAACGACGTGGAATTTCGCATCGGCCGCTATTTCGGCATGCGCGCCTGGCCCACCCAGGTGGTACTGGACCCCCTGGGAGAGCCACTGGGCAAGGTGACGGGGGAGGGCAACTATGAAATCCTGGACTCCGTCATCGGCGATCTGATAGAGAAACATAGCGACCGGCTGGACCCGGCACCACTGCCCGTCTCACTGGAAAAACGGCATCTCGCAAAATCCCTGTTGGCCGCTCCTGCTAAGATCGCCGTCTCCGGCAACCGTGTAGCCATCAGCGACACGCTGCATCACCGGGTGATCCTGGCCGACCACGACGGCCGGATTCTGGAAATCTATGGTGGGCCGGAAAAGGGGGACAGCGGCGGCACGGCCGCTGAAGTGAGGTTCTCCTCTCCCCGGGGTCTGGCCTTCGGCGCCGGTGGGCTGTTCGTCGCCGACACCGGAAATCACCTGATCCGGTATATCGACCTGGCACGACGAAAGGTCAAAACGGTAGGGGGTAACGGTGAACCGGAACTCCCCAGAATGGGGGAGTTCGATGCCCTGGAGACCGGTCTGAGATCTCCCTGGGGCCTGGCCCTCAAGGATGACCAGCTGTATATCGCCATGGCCGGAAATCATCAGATCTGGAAACTGGATCTGACAAACGGAAAGATTCAGGACTATGCGGGAAGCGGTCGGGAGGGTCTCCGGGACGGCTCCCTGCCGGCGTCGAGATTCAGCCAGCCGAGCGGCCTGAGTATCCAGGGTGACTGGCTCTATGTGGCGGATGCGGAAGACTCGGCAGTGCGGCGTATCGATATGCAGCGGGGTCAGGTAAAAACGCTGATTGGAACCGGGCTGTTCGACTTCGGCGACCGGGATGGACCATTTACTGAGGCGCTGCTGCAGCATCCCCTGGGGGTTGCCGCCCTGGGTGACGACCAGGTGCTGGTCGCAGATACCTATAACAGCAAGCTGAAACTTCTGGACCTCGAGAAGCGGCGGGTAACGACACTGACCGGTGGAGACCGGCAGTCTGCAAAGGAAGGGGATCTGCAGTTGAACGAGCCCGGCGGGATCGCACTGCTCGATAGCCGCGTACTGATCGCAGACACCAACAATCACCGCATCCTCAGCTACGATTTAAAAAAAGGAACATTGAAGGAGTGGAGGCTTCGGTCAGGGTCGCAGGAATAGGGTATCCAGGTAGGCTCTTGCAAAATGCCTAAACCCCCTCTCCCTCGAGGGAGAGGGGGTATTCTGCAAGAACCTCCAGGTATGCGTTCACCGAAAGAAAAACCTGATTACCTACGTGTCTAAGCTATGCTCCAAGGCAAGGGACAGCCTGGACGCTGTAGGGGGGATAAGCGTAGCGCATCCACCATCCCGGGCGTTGCGGCATGTGGTCAGACCGTTGGTGGATGCGGCGCGCATAAGTGTCGTGCAAAACGAAATTTCTGGGCGCGCGCCTTATCCCCCCTACGAAATTACCCCGGAAAATTGAGACCTTACGACGAAAATGGGTAATTCCTCAATATGTCGGTGCAGCGTGGGCACAAAAAACGTGCCCACCCTACGTAGGGTGGGCATGCCGTTTATGCTCAC
>JAUXBK010000216.1 GCA_030619405.1 Sedimenticola sp.
CGGTCATGCACCTGGTAAGCCATGGATGGATTGATGTTGATGGTCTTCACTTCTGATTTGAGGGCGTAGTAGCGGCCAGCCCAGCCATCGTTGTATTTGGTCTCCAGACCGAAGGGGGCATTGACACCGAGGCCCAGAAACAACCTGTCGTTGATCTGCTGGCTCAGGTAGAGGTTAGGTACCACACCGATCTGGCTCCCGGCATCACCGCCATCCCCCTTGAGCGGCACGCCGACCGCCGTGCTCGATCCACTGTTGCTGAATTTTGCCTCAGGCATGATCACATGTGATGCGATACTGATTTGGGTGCCCCCCAGCCGGGTCATTCCCGCTGGATTGAAATAGATGGTGGTTGCATCCTGTGCCTGGGCTGACCCACCGGCAAAGGCGGTGCCCATACCAGAAGCACTCTGCTCGATCAGTTGGAATCCGGACGCCATGACCTGGCTCGAGGTACACACTGTTGCCATACTGCAGACGAAGGCCAGTCTGCGAAGTGCTTGTTGTGGTTTAGCCTCGTTCATGTGAATTCCCTCACGACAATTTGAAAAGACACCTGGAACCTGCAAGTATTCGCACGCACGTAGCACAACCTCTTGTCCCGTATAGCGATATGAAAAATCTCGGCAATCACAATAAGGATTCCACTCAATTTTTCATTCGCTCTACGAAACAATAGCTTGCACCCTATACACGACTACCTGCAGGATCCTGGTGACATGTTGCCAGGCGCTGCTGGAATCCGTGCCAGATTGAAACGCGCGCCGATGTGCTGAGATTAAGTGATATCCTCAGGAAACTCCAACCATTTCAGCCTCTTTAGTATCTGATATATCTGAATCGCTCTGGTATCTATAAGTAAAAGATGGTATAAGCTAATTTTATCTCCAGCCAAACTGGGAAGTTGTGCCAGGGGTATGTCCAGGTTGAACACGGACCACATGCCGTCATCCGATCACACAAATATTAACTTATAAATTATGTGGTTATATACATAATCAAACCAGGCCGGTACATATCCCAAGTATTGGAAAATTGCAGGATATTCGTGAGAAATTTATATGGCAGACCGTAGACTGCAGGTTTTTTTTACCGTGGCACGCCTGTTGAGTTTTACCAAAGCGGCAGAGTCACTTCATATGACGCAGCCGGCGGTAACCTTTCAGGTCCGCCAGCTGGAAGAGTATTTCAATACCCGACTGTTCGATCGGACGCACAACCGCATCTCGCTGACCGAAGCCGGCGGGCGGGTCTACGAATACGCGGACAAGATCTTCGAGCTCTACACCGAGATGGACAATTTGGTCAGGGAGATGACCGGGGAGATCAGTGGCTCCGTCACCATCGGTGCCAGCACCACGATTGCCGAGTATATGCTTCCCGCCCTGCTCGGGAACTTCAAGGCACAGTATCCGGATATCAATATCCATCTCAAGGTCTCCAACACAGATGGCATCGTCTCGATGGTGGAGAACAATACCATCGATCTGGGCGTGGTGGAGGCACCGGTCGCCAACAAGAACCTGGTGGTGGAGACCTGCAGTTCCGACAAACTGGTGGCCATCGTCTCTCCCGAGCATGTGGAGGTGAACCGGGAAAAGCTCACCTATGAAGATCTGATCAAATACCCTTTCATCTGCCGTGAAGAGGGATCAGGTACCCGGGAGGTAATCAACGACTATCTCGAGTTCCTGAGTAATGAGGGTGAAGCGTTGAAGATATCCATGGAACTGGGCAGCCCGGAAGCGGTCAAGGGTGCGGTGGAAGCCGGCATGGGGATCTCAGTGGTTTCTCTCGCCACGGTACAGAAGGAGCTGAAACTGGGTACGCTGGTGGCGATCGACCTGGATCCGCCCCTGGAACGCCCGTTTTCGTTCGTCCACCAGAAGCAGAAATTTCGTGTCCGGGTGATGGAGGAGCTGCTCTCCTTTGCTCAGGACTACTGCAGGGACCACAAGGCCCAGCATCAAGAGTGATGGGGGTGCTCCCGCCCAAGAAGAATCTGCCAGCAGAGCAGCGGACGCTGCTGAAGCTCTATTCCAGTCTGGATGCCCAGGGGAAAGCGACGCTGCTCGAGTTCGCGGAGTTTCTGGCCGGGAAACGAGCGGCGAAAGAACCGGAGGGGGAGCAGGGGCCTGTCGAGCCCAGACCCATCCCCCGCCCCGGAAAAGAGACGGTGATCGGCGCGATAAAGCGCCTCTCGGAAAGCTACTACATGTTGGACCGTTCTGACCTGCTCACTGATACCTCATCTTTGATGTCGGCCCATATAATGCACGGCCGCAAGGCCCCCGAGGTGGTTGACGATCTGGAGGCGCTGTTCGCCAGTTACTATGCCACGCATGTTGCAGAAAAAGAGAAGCCAGAATAGAGAAGCCAGAATATAGAACTTCTAACTTCTAACTTCGCAGTATCTCCCATGGAATTTTTGAAAGATTGGTTCAATCGACACTTTTCCGATCCGGAAGTGGTGTTTCTGGCGATCTTCCTGCTGGTTGGATTCGCCGTGGTCATCACCATGGGCGATATGCTGGCCCCGGTGCTGGCCAGTATCGTCATCGCCTATCTGCTGGAGGGGCTGGTGGGGATACTGGAGCGTTACGGCATGCCCAGGTTGGCGGCTGTGCTGATCGTATTCATCACCTTTCTGCTGTTCGTAACGGTGCTGTTTCTTGGACTGCTGCCACAGTTGTCGCGTCAGGTGACACAGCTGTTTCAGCAGATCCCGTCGATGATCGCCGAAGGGCAGAAACTGCTGATGCGGCTGCCGGAGAGCTATCCCGGAATCGTCTCCCCGGCACAGGTGCAGGAGATCATTGGTGTCATCCAGCAGGAGATCGCGGAGTTCGGGCAGGGCGTGGTCTCTGCTTCACTGGCCTCGGTAGTAGGAGTGATCACGATCCTGATCTATCTGATCCTGATGCCGCTGCTGGTCTTTTTCTTCCTCAAGGACAAACGGCTCATACTGGGCTGGTTCGGGCGTTTTCTGCCGGAAGACAGACGGCTGGCAGATACGGTCTGGAAGGATATGGACCGGCAGATCGCCAACTATGTACGGGGGAAGTTCTGGGAGGTCATCATGGTCTGGGCCGCCTGTTTCGTCACTTTCAGTCTGATGGGGCTGGAATATGCCATGCTGCTGGGGCTGCTGGTGGGCCTGTCGGTGATCATCCCCTATATCGGCGCCGCCGTGGTCACCTTTCCGGTGCTGCTGATCGGCTGGTTTCAGTGGGGATGGGGGGCCGACTTTCTCTGGCTCACCGTCGCCTATTTCATCATCCAGGCGTTGGATGGCAACGTGCTGGTCCCACTGCTCTTCTCCGAAGCGGTGGATCTGCACCCGATCGCCATTATCGTGGCGATCCTGGTGTTTGGCGGGATCTGGGGATTCTGGGGGGTCTTTTTCGCCATTCCACTGGCGACGCTGGTGCAGGCGGTGATCAATGCCTGGTCCAGGCAACGGAGTGCAGAGCGCCGAACGGCACCCGGTTTGTAGGGGATATCCCATTGAGAAGGCAAAAGAGATCGACGGCGTCCGCATCTACGGCCACATGGACTACGGCAAGCGCGCCCCTGATCTCGGCTGGCGCATGACCGACGCCTGGCTCTCCATGGCGGGTGCCGGCAGCAAAGGCCTGCCCAATGGCCGTCCGGTGGACGAATGGGGCATCCGTATGGAGGAGGGTTCCTGCAAACCCGGCAGGCGCTGCCGTATCCCGTGGCGGCGCAGCCAACGGTCCGGCGGCCGTCTACGCCATCCGCAAGTGGGACGAGTGGCTGCGCAAATATGCACCTCCGGGTGCTGCCAGCTACGACTTCTACCAGTCGCTGCCGGCCCTGTCCCAAGGCAATGTGGTGGTCACCGAGATCAGTGGTTCCGAAAGTGTCATCCACATGCGCGCCGGTGAGGATACCGGGGTTTCGCTCTCCCATGATATCCATCCCCCCTACAAACTAAAAGCGATAGAGCAATGGCAAAGATTACCCTGGATCAGGTTCGGCACAGTTACCTGGATCACCCTGAATCACCGGATGACTGGGCGCTGAAGCGGCTGGACATGGGGTGGGCCCCGCCGGGGCGTTCTCGGGCTGGATACCACCCGTGGAGACCGGCTGTTCATCTCGATCATCGGCAGCGCCTTCATCCACCTCGCCTGGCTGGGATTTATGGGTACACCGCTGTGGGGGGCAGTGGCTATTTCGATCGTTTTCATGGTCTCCGTCTTCCGATGGGTTTGACTTCCTCCAGTCCATGATTACCACGGATCTACTGGTCGTTGGTAACCGTTCACTCCCCCCTCCTCAAATCCCCTCTCCCTCAGGGAGACGACTCCATGGATGGAGGAGGTAGAGCGACGCAGGATGCCAAAGCCGAGGGTTAGGGTGAGAGGTTCAAG
>JAUXBK010000236.1 GCA_030619405.1 Sedimenticola sp.
CCGCTGTTTCGAACTGCCATGGGTGAAGGACTCCGGGGTTACGTAGCCCCGTGACTGTTTCTGCAGGCGGTCGTCGCCAACGGCGCTGGCAGCGGTCATGGCCTCTTCCAGGTCCCCCTCCTCCAGGATCTGCAGGTCACGGTTGGTCTGGTTGGCCCAGACCCCGGCGAGACAATCTGCCTGTAGTTCCAACCGAACCGACAGGGCATTGCCCTTCTCCTTGGAGAGCTGCTGCTGCAGTTTCTGCACCTTGCTGGAGATCCCCAGCAGGTTCTGCACATGGTGGCCCACCTCATGGGTGATCACATAGGCCTGAGCGAAATCACCGGGGGCGTTGTAACGCAGCTTGAGGTCACTGAAGAAGCTGAGGTCGATATAGACCTTCTGGTCACCGGGGCAGTAGAAAGGCCCCATCGCCGCCTGAGCGAAGCCGCAGGCAGAGTCGACCGAGCCGCTGAACAGCACCAGCTTCGGTTCCTTGTACTCGCCGCCCATCTGCTTGAACAACTTGTGCCAGGTCTCCTCCGTGTCCGCCAGCACCACCGCCACGAACTCGGCCTGCTGCTGCTCCTGGGGCGATGGTTTGTAAGGGGCGCTCTGCTGTTGCCCCGATGGCTGCAGCATGTTTCCGCCACCACCCTGATTGAGGATAACGCTCGGGTCCACCCCGAAATACATCGCGACCAGCGCCAGGACCAGCATCCCGATACCGCCCCCGCCAGCCCGGCGCATCATCCGCCCGCCCTGCCCCCTGCGATCCTCTACGTTCCGGCTCTGCCGGCGCCCCTGCCATCTCATCGCTCTCCTCCTTCTGTCATCCGATCGTTATCTTGCAGCACCACCCCGCAGTGTGACGAGGAAGGCATTGTTCCCGTTTATTTGCGTTCATTCGCTGCTATCCCGGAACGTAGGCCGGATAAACGAAGCGCATCCGGCACACCACGGAGATTCTGCCCGATGCGCTTCGCTTATCGGGCCTACGCTCTAAAGTCGATTGGCGTTCATTCGCGGCAAAACATCCGGGCGCTGACCCGGTCAGGCCTCCAGCGCCTCTCGCTGTGCTTCGAGCATCTCCCAGCGTTCGTAGGCCTGACCCAGCTCCGCTTCCACCGAGACGAGTCTCGCTTGGCTGCTGGCGATCTTCTCCGCCCCCTCCCCACCCGACTGATAGAGCGCCGGGTCCGCCAGCGTCTGCTGCAGGGTCTCTAATTCCGTCTCCAGCACCTCGATCCGCTCCGGCAGGCCATCCAGCTCCCGCTGGTCTTTGTAACTCAGTTTTTTCGCCACCGGCCGCGCGCTCCCGGGCGGCCGTTGCTTCGGCGCGGTGCCCTTCCCGGCCGGTTTCTGCTTCGTTGCAGGGCCACGCTGCCGCAACCAGTCGTCGTAACCCCCCACATATTCGGCCACCCGGCCGTCACCCTCCAGCACCAGGGTGCTGGTCACCACGTTATTCAGGAAGGTGCGGTCGTGGCTGACCAACAACAGGGTACCCCGATACGCCAGCAGCAGCTCCTCCAGCAGCTCCAGGGTCTCCACATCCAGGTCATTGGTCGGTTCGTCCATCACCAGCACATTGGCCGGGCGAGCGAAGAGCCTGGCCAGCAGCAGACGGTTGCGTTCGCCCCCGGAGAGCGCCTTAACCGGCTGACGCGCCCGGTCCGGGGTGAACAGGAAATCCTGCAGGTAGCTGATCACGTGCCGCGGGTGACCGTTCACCTCCACCTTGTCACTGCCATCGGCCACATTCTCCTGTACCGAGCACTCATCGTCCAACGCCGCCCTCAGCTGATCGAAATAGGCCACCTCCAGCCGGGTACCGAGGCGCACCTGGCCCGCGCCGGGCTGGAGTTTACCAAGCAGCAGGTTGAGCAGCGTGGTCTTGCCCGCGCCGTTGGGGCCGATCACCCCGATCCGGTCCCCGCGCAGGATGGTGGTGGAGAAGTCGCGGATCACTGGTTTGTCGTCCCAGCTGTAGCTGATGTGCTCCACCTCCACTACCAGCTTTCCGGAACGCTCCGCGCCCTGCAGCGACATCCGGGCCTGGCCTTCCAGATTGCGCCGCTGGCTGAACTCTGCCCGCATCTTTTGCAGCACCCGTACCCGGCCCTCGTTGCGGGTGCGGCGCGCCTTGATCCCCTGGCGGATCCACACCTCCTCCTGGGCCAGCTTCTTGTCGAAACGGGCGTTCGCCTGCGCCTCCGCATTCAGCTGCTCCTCCTTGCGGCGCAGGAAGTTTTCGTAGTCACCCGGCCAGTCGGTCAACCTTCCCCGGTCCAATTCGATGATGCGGGTGGCCAGGTGGCGCAGGAACATGCGATCGTGGGTCACGAACAGCAGGGTGCCGCCGTATCCGAGCAGGAACGCCTCCAGCCAGTCGATGGAATCGATATCGAGGTGGTTGGTCGGCTCGTCCAGCAGCAGCAGGTCGGGACCCTGAACCAGCGCCCGTGCCAACAGCGCACGCCGCTTGAGGCCGCCCGAGAGTATGGCAAACGCCACATCCGGTTCCAGAGAGAGGCGGGAGAGCACGGTTTCCACCCATTGTTCGGTCTGCCAGCCATCGGCCGCCTCCAGTTCGTGCTGGACCCGGGAGAGGCGCTGCAGCAGCTGATCACTGCTGTTTGTGGTCAGCTGTAAACTGAGCCGGTGATACTGTCGCACCAGCTCCCCCAGCTTACCCAGGCCGCCGGAGACCAGCTCGAACACGCTGCCGCTGATATCCGATGGCACCTCCTGTATCAACCGGGTGATGCGCGCCCCCTGCTGCACCGCGATCTCGCCATCGTCGGGCTGGAGTTCGCCGGCGATGAGCTTCATCAGAGTGGACTTGCCGGCACCATTTCTGCCCAGCAGGCAGACCCGCTCCCCCCGCTTCATGGAGAGATTCAGACCCTCCAGCAGGGCGGGACCGCCAAAGCCAAGTTGTATGTTGCGCAGCGTAATCAGCGCCATTCGGTTCACCTGCAGATCGAGATATCGTGCGCATGATAGCAGACGCCACTCCTCTGCCCGGTATCCGATGCGCCGGACTAGGAGGCTGTCCGAGAATAGAGAACCTACTCGGCAATTGCTCCTGCATTGCTCTAACTACCTACATCCATGTAGGCGTGCGGGAAACCCAATTTTGGCCAGATTTCCCGATTAAATTCGTTAAATATGTCCAATATTCGCCTCATTTAATCGAAAAATCTGACTCAAAATGGATTCCCCTCGCTACGGCAGC
>JAUXBK010000118.1 GCA_030619405.1 Sedimenticola sp.
AATCAATAGAAGTTTCGTAGGGTGCGGTGAGCTTGCGAACCGCACCGGGGGAGGCTGCCCACCCTGAGGTTGGTGCGGTTCGTTCCTCACCACACCCTACGGATCTGAGAGCTGCTTTATGTTTCGACTTTATCCTATATATTTCAGTGCGTTGACACCTTGAAAGGGCTGGAGTCATGAACCTGAACATAACGCTTAGGCGCTGGCTTCATTCTTGTTTTTCATGCTATCGACCAACTCTTTATTTATTCTTAGCAATGAGTTCACGATATTGCTCATGTCCATATTATTTTTCTCAGCAATTCCTTTAATAAACAGCGCCACCTCTGGTTCAAGATATATGGGTAGGTTGAATTCCGTGCTGGGGTTGGAAAACTTGCCGCGCTCTCCCGTGGAAAAATCATATTGTTTTTTCATGGCAGACTTTTTCAGTACTGTCGTATTTCGGCGCTAGGCGAGACCGGACCAGCTCAGATAGAGCCGGATCAGGGGATCCCCCCACAGCAGGCTGATCCAGCCGGCGACGGCCAGATAGGGGCCAAAGGGGATGGGGATGGTGCGGTCACGGCCGAGAAACAGGATCAGAGAGATGCCGACCAGGGCACCCACCAGGGAGGAGAGGAGGACGATCAGCAACAGCTGCTGCCAGCCGAGCCAGGCGCCAAACAGGGCCAGCAGCTTGAAATCACCGTAACCCATGCCCTGTTTGCCGGTGGTCAGCCGAAACAGCTGGAACACCCCCCAGAGTGAGAGGTAACCGGCCGCTGCGCCGATGATGGCCGAGTGAGTGTCGGTGAAGAGGCCAGACAGACTCAGCAGCAGACCGGCCCAGATACCGGGCAGGACGATGCTGTCGGGCAGCAGCTTGTGATCGAAGTCGATCAGACTGAGTGCAATCAGGGCCCAGGTCAGGGGCAGGGCGGCCGCGGTCTGCCAGCTGACGCCGAAGTGCCAGGCGATGGCCAGCGACAGCAGGCCGGTGACCGCCTCCACGATCGGGTAGCGGGGGGAGATCCGGGTGCCGCAGGCGGAACAGCGGCCGCGCAGGAAGAGCCAGCTGATGACCGGGATGTTTTCCAATGCGCTGATGGGGTGACCGCACCCGGGGCAGCGGGAGCGGGGGCGGGAGAGGTTGAACACCTCCTGCGGCTGCTCCGGTTCTTGTTCGTGACCCAGGATCTCCCGGCACTGGGAGCGCCACTCCCGCTCCATTATGATCGGCAGGCGATAGGCGACCACGTTCAGGAAGCTCCCGATCGTCAGCCCCAGGAGGGTGCAGACGAGCAGGAACACGCCGTTGTGCTGCTGCAGGAACTCGATCAGTGGCATATCCCAGTCGTCGCTCTTTACCCGGATGGGTGACACTGAAGCAGCGGCGTCACCAGCAATTGCCGCCTGCCCCGTTACTTCAGAATTCGACGGGTTTGTTGGACGACATTACAGCGTCATAGCCCTAATTGCTTTTTAATCAGTTGGCACAGGGTCTCTTTTATTTCAGGATGTCTCGGAACTGGAGCTTGCCTTCCATTTGCAGGATTTGCGTAAATGTCGTGTCTTTTCCCATGACGTTTCAGATAACATCCTGCTTCGATCAAATCCCGAACAAAATTCCCCTTTTTCACGCCACCTCAACCAAAACATGTTTCGTTAGGGAGGGTGGATGGTTGACTCGTGGTTCATCTTCCATGGTCAGCCTGTAAGCATCTTCTATATTTTCTTCCAGCTCCGCAATGGTTGCTCCTTGGCTGAAAATTCCCGGGACCTCTCTGAGCTTACCAACGTACCACCCGTCATCCTGCCAGTATTCAAGAGTAAAGGTATATTTCATTTCATCACCTCTGTAACCGATGAGATCTAGCTTTACCCTGACAGCGGTGTGGCGGGTAATCCCTCTTCTCTTCTTCTCTGCGTGAGACCGGTTCTGGTTTTTCTCGCAGTGCAAGAAACGGTCATTTACCCATCACCGCCGAGCCCATCTGGAAGATCGGCAGATACATGGCGATCACCAGGCCGCCGATCAGGGTGCCGAGGATCACCATGATCAGGGGCTCCAGCAGGCTGCTGAGCGCGTCGACGGCGTTGTCCACCTCCTCCTCGTAGAAATCCGCCACCTTCGACAGCATCGAGTCGATAGAGCCGGCCTCTTCGCCGATGGCCACCATCTGCACCACCATATGGGGGAACAGGTTTTGCTGCTTCATCGCCAGCTGCAGGGACTGGCCAGTGGCGATATCCTCGCGCATTCGCAGCACCGCATCCCCATAGACCACGTTGCCGGTAGCGCCGGCCACCGACTCCATCGCCTCCACCAGGGGCACGCCGGCGGCGAACATGGTGGCCAGGGTGCGGGCGAAGCGGGCGATGGCGGCCTTGTTGACGATGGCGCCGAGGACCGGCGTTTTCAGCAGGATCTTGTCCACCGTATGCCGGAACTTGCGGGAGCGTTTCCAGATATTGCCAAAGGCAAACACGCTGCCGATGATGCCGATCAGCAGCGCCCACCACCACGCCTGCATCCACTCCGACATGGCCACCACCACCTTGGTGAAGGCGGGCAGATCCGAGCCGAAACTGGAGAACAGATGCTGGAACTGGGGGATCACGAAGATCATGATGATGGCGGTGACCAGGAAGGCGACGATAATCACCGCCACCGGGTAGAACAGCGCCTTCTTGATCTTGCCCTTCAGTGACTCGGTCTTCTCCTTGTAGGTGGCGATCTTGTGCAGCAGCTCCTCCAGCACACCCGCCTGCTCGCCGGCATAGACCAGATTACAGAACAGATCGTCGAAGTAGAACGGGTGTTTCTTCAGCGCCTCCGCCAGCGCGGTTCCCCCCTCTATATCCGCCTTGATGGAGAGGATCATATCCTGCATGGCCGGGTTTTCATGGCCCCGCCCGACGATGTCGAAGGCCTGCACCAGGGGCACACCGGAGGACATCATGGTGGCCAGCTGGCGGCTGAATATGGCGATATCCTTGGTGGTGATCTTCTTTTTGCGCGGCCCGAACAGGGTGGATTTCTTTTTGATCTTCAGGGGGTTGATGCCCTGGCGGCGCAGGTCGGCCCGGACCAGTGCGATGTTGGCGGCCCGGCTCTCGCCCTTGAGCCGTTTGCCCCGGCGGTCGGCGCCCTCCCAGATAAAGAGATTGGCCTTGTTTGCTTGTGATGCGGCTGCAGCCATAGTGCTTATTCCTTGGTAACCCGGTTGATCTCTTCAAGACTGGTGACGCCGGCCTTGACCTTCCTCAGGCCGGACTGGCGCAGGTTGGCCACCCCCTCTCTGGCGGCCTGATCCGCCAACTGCAGGGAGTTGCCCCCCTCCATGATGATGCGCCCCATCGCTTCCGACACCGGCATCACCTGGAAGATGCCGACCCGGCCCTTGTAGCCCTGGGTGCAGAGGTCACACCCCACCGGCTTGTAGAGGGTGAGATCGTCCAGCTCCTGTTCCTGAAAACCCTCTTCCAGCAGCGCCTCCCGCGGCAGTTCTTCCGGTGCCTTGCAGTGGGGGCAGAGCCGCCGTGTCAGCCGCTGGGCCATGATCAGCAGCACCGAGGAGGCGATGTTGAACGGTGGAACGCCCATGTTGGCCAGCCGGGTCAGGGTCTGGGGGGCATCGTTGGTGTGCAGGGTGGAGAGCACCAGATGGCCGGTCTGGGCCGCTTTCACGGCGATCTCGGCAGTCTCCAGGTCGCGGATCTCACCCACCATGATGATGTCCGGGTCCTGCCGCAGAAAGGCCCGCAGCGCCTCGGCAAAGGTGAGCCCGGTCTTGGTGTTCATGTTGACCTGGTTGATGCCCGTCACCTGGATCTCCACCGGATCCTCGACCGTCGAGATGTTCACGTCCGGCTCGTTGAGCAGATTGAGCCCGGTGTAGAGGGAGACGGTCTTGCCGCTGCCGGTCGGCCCGGTGACCAGGACCATGCCGTAGGGTTTCTTGATCGCCGCCATGAACGCTTCCTGCTGTTCCGGCTCGAAGCCGAGCTGCTCGATACCGACCTGGGCGCTGGTCGGGTCCAGGATACGCAGGACGATCTTCTCCCCGTAGAGGGTGGGGCAGGTGTTGACCCGGAAGTCGATGGAACGGTTGCGGGAGAGCGTCATCTTGATGCGGCCGTCCTGGGGCACCCGCCGCTCGGCGATGTTCATACGCGACAACACCTTGACCCGGGAAGTGAGTCGGTTGGCGATACTGACCGGGGGAGAGGCTACCTCGTGCAGCATGCCATCCTGCCGGAACCGCACCCGGAAGTTCTTTTCATAGGGTTCGAAGTGGATGTCCGAGGCGCCCTTTTTGATGGCGTCCAGCAGCATCATCTTGACGAAGCGCACCACCGGTGCGTCTTCGATGTCCATGTCCTCTTCGTCCTGGCCCGGCTCCTCGTCATCGATGGCGATTTCCAGGTTGTCCAGGTCGCTGTCCAGCAGCTCGGACATGCTGCTGCTGCTGACCGCCTCGAGGGCGCGCTCGATCGCCTTGGTGAGCTTGGCCTCCTCCACCACCACCGCCTCGGTGGTGAGACCGGTGTGGAACTTGATTTCATCCAGGCCACGCAGGTTGGTCGGGTCCGAGACCCCCAGAAACAGACGCTTGCCCCGTTTTATCAGGGGCAGGGCATGGTGAGCTCGGATCAGCTTCTCTTCCACCAGGCCGACCGGCAGGCCCGCAAGGTCGAAGGCATCCAGGTCGAACAGGGGCACCCCGAACTCCTGACTGGCCGCGACGGCGATCTCTCCGCTGCCCAGTATCTTCTGTTCCACCAGTTGGGTGACATAGGGCACCCGTTTCTGCAACGATGCCTCGAACGCCTTGGTGGCCTGCTCTTCCGTCAGCAGGCTGTCGAAGACCAGCCGGCGGGCCAGGCCGCTGAGATTGACTACGTTGCTATTGGGTGTCGCCATCTGCATGTTCAGGTGATTGAAGCGCCGGTTCTGCCGTTGGATATCAGATTATAGCGGCCGTTATCGGGCGGAACTTTATCTGTAGCTTCTCAATAACCCGGGGCAAACAGGTAGGGTGGATCAAGGAGCGTAGCGACGGATCCACCAACTGCTCGGGTTCTGGTGGATCCGCTGCGCTTGATCCACCCTGCATTTACGTGCTTTGCCACGGATTACTGAGAAGTTACCTGGTATTTCTCCGGTAATGATAACAGGAATGGGGTTCTGTTGGCGCAGAATGCAATAAAGCAGGCTGTAGGATGCGTTTCGTTCCTCACCGCATCCTACGCAACTGCGTTATGTTATGAGAACAAGAACGGGATTCATGTGGAGCCATCAGGCGCCGTTGAGTCAGGAGCCGGCAGCGGGGCAGGCACCTGTGGTGGCGCCATCCGTATCATCGTAGCAACTGCTCATGCGTCCGTCAGCGCCTTTCTGCACCCGGGCCCAGGCGGTGTCGTCGTTTTTGTTCTCCACCAGGATTCCCCAGCTGTCACCATTGACATCCACGGTATATATGTATTGATCCTCGTCACCCGATGGGTGCCAGTTCAACGCTGGGCTTCCCTCGGTTTCCAGAGTTTTGGTGCCGTTCGGATCCCAATTCGCCTCCCCTCCAGTAAAGGCGGGGTAAGTCCCATTGTCCAGCCAGTAACTCTCCAGCGCCAGCCGCAGCGGCTCTGCGTTGCTTCTGGCGGCAGCCCGCTTGGATTCCAACATATAACCGTTGTAGGCGGGGATCGCGATGGCAGAGAGAATGGCGAGAATCGCAATGACGATCATCACCTCCACCAGGGTAAAGCCCGAATCTCTGTCACCACGCTGCATACTGGATGCTCTAGCCATGAGTTGTCCTTCGATCTGTTGGGCAGGGTCTGTCATATCCCAGGGTGTTGAACCCAAAGCCAGAGGCCGGGGTGTGCCGGTCCTGCCGAATGACGACTGCCTGATTATAAAACGAATTCCTGCTATCTGAGAGTGACCTGTTTCCCCTTTTCAGCAATTTTAAATGTGGCAACACAGCCCGGGTAGATACCTCTGTTTTTTACCACGAAGGACACGAAGATCACGAAGTGGTCATAGATATTTCTATTTCTTCGTGGTGATTATCTTTCCACATCTAGAAGTGCTGTCCCCTTTTACAGCTGGTCATCCAGCCTGACCTCCTCGCCATAGAACTGGGAGAGGGCGGTCAGCATCCGGCCGACGGGGGCGGTCGCTGCCAGTTCCGACGAGAGCTCCTCGGTCGCTTCCCGGGTGCGCTGGTTGACCAGCGTGAGCCTGTCAGGCCCCCCATGCCTTTTACTGGCGGTGCTCATCAGCAGCCAGTCGCCCCGGGAGACCCCCCGCTGTTTGTCCTGCAGGATGATCGCATGGGCATCCGCCTTTACCTCCAGCAGGCCGCTCTCCCGGTTGATGGCGTAGTACTTCAGTCCCTGCTGCATGAGCTCTTCCAGCTTGGGGCTCACGGTACGGATGGCGGGTATGGAAAATCCGGACTCCTGGAAGATGAAACGTTCGGTGGTGGTGGTGTGGGTGGGATCGGTCAACCACCCTGCCAGCGAGATCCCGTCGAACCCAGCTGCTTCCGACGAGATCCCGAGCAGATCATAGAGGGTCGGTGCCAGGTCGATCAGAGAGGCGCGCTGGGGGATCTGCCCTTGGTTGAACGGGTTCCCGCCATAGCGCCGCATGGCCAGCAGCACCTGAGTCTGTTCCGGGTGCAGGATATTGGTGCCGTGCCCCCACTCCTGGCCGTATACCAAAGGGTTCTCCAGCAGTTCGGTAGCGGGTCTTTCCGATCCGGTTGCCGGCCGAGCTGCGACTGTGCCCTCCCCGTGGGACTCCCCGTGGTCGGAGAGCAGTATCACGATGGCGTTGTCCAGCAGACCCCGGGCCTCGAGGGATCGCATCAGTCGGCTGAACTGCCGGTCGCTCTCTTTTACCGCCTTTTGATAGAGCGCCAGTCGCTGGGTTTCAGCCGTGACGGGTGTGCCCGGGTCTGTATCCACGGTCACCTGCTCGGCCCAGGCGTAGGGCCAGTGGGGCAGGCAGAAGTGGCTGACCAGGTACAGGGGTGCCCCGGTGAGCCGAGTCTGCAGCATGGCGTCGATCTGGTCGGTGAACTGGTCCGGTTTATACAGTCGGGTAACACCCCGGTTGACCTGGTTGTAGGGGAATAGGACCGCCTCCCAGGCCGTGTCCAGGAAGAAGTTGGAGAGGGGGGTGTCGTTGATGCTGGCCAGGATGAAATCCCCGGCGCCCATTTTCGGTCCCGCCTCCAGCTCGAAGCCATAGCGCTCGCCGATGTTGGCGAAGCGCCGCTCGTCCATGGCGATCATGGTCTGGTAGCCGGCCTGTTGCAGGCGTTCGGCCAGGTACTCATTCTGCGCCAGGCGGGCGGGGTTGATCAGGTTGTAACGTGCCCCCGAGTGTTTCGGGTACTTGCCGGTGAGGATGCTGATCCAGGCCGGGAAGGTACGGGCCAGCGGGGTGGTGGTGTCGGGAAAGACCGCGGCCGATTCGAGAAACTGGTCGATCGCCGGTGTCAGTTCGTTCAATGCGCCGAAGTAGCCGGTCTGATCGGGACGCAGGGAATCCACCCCGATGAAGATGATATTGGGCCGCTCGTCTTGACGGGCGGTGCCGTTGCGCTGTAGTGAGGCGTGGGACCAGCCCCAGAAGCCGACCGCCACGAGTCCGGCCATGACAAGGGCGTTTTTGCGCGAATCCTGTCGGCGTAGACGGCGCATCAGTTGCCGAGCCACCAGCAACAGGGCATAGAGATAGAATGCCCCCAGGCCCACACCCAGGGTCAGCAGCAGCCAGGCGCTGGTCTCGGAGCTCAGCAGGTCGTTGACCAGATGGCTGTGGCTGGAACGCTCGTAGGCGAGGCCGTTGGCCAGGGTGAACCAGAGTACGCTGCCCAGCCAGGCTAGAAGTCCGGCCAACAGGTAGACGTCGGGGCGCAGGGTGTGGCGGCGGGCGATGGTCGTGGTGGCCAGCCAGGCGACCAGGCCCAGCAGAATATGCAGTCCGATCAGGACCAGCAGGAAGAAGAGGACGTCCAGCCCGAAGCCCAGCGTCATCAGGTCACTCGGGACCGCAACCGCATTGCCATGCAATCGGATATTATAGGTGCATATTC